>JAZQPN010000111.1:0-6371 GCA_045628585.1 Bacteroidales bacterium
ACGAACACGCCTTCGCATGGCGCGATTTCAGCATCTGCAACGTCTGCAATGAGTTCCGTGCCAGCCGTATTCATTCTGTAGAAACTTCTGCCGATGCGGGTGTTGCATGGGTAGGGGTTGCCGATGAGGTTGAAGCCAGGGAAGTCAACGCCTTCGCCTTCATCGTATTCCAGTTCCTTGGTGCCGGTGGCGGCCAAATCTCCACGGAAAAGGATAGTCGTGCCATTCTTGTTGGCATAGAGGTAGCCGCTTAGGGCTTCCAAATAGAAATCAACGCCTTGGCCTTCCACGGCTTTTGCATTGATCCATTCGTTTCCGTCGTTGTCGCCACTTTGCTCGAAGCGGTAGAGGTCGTAGTATTTTTCAGGCTCGGCTCTCATGCTTGATGGGATTCCTATAGTACCCACCGGCGATGAAACCAGATACCAGCCACCTGTGCCAGTGCCATAGCCTGCAATGTCTTTCTTCATGGTAAGGTTGCTGCTGCTAACCGTTCCGTTGTTGACTAATTGTGCACCTTCTTCAAGAATAATGTAGTCGGCTGTCAAAGTGCAGCTTTGATTGACGGTGAGTGTTTTGCCTGCTGCAACATTCACGGCTCCAACTTCGGCATTGGTGTTTACCTGACAGTCAGCGTTGATGAACACACTTGGGCAGTGCTGGGCTGGCACTTCGCCTTCTTCCCAGTTGGCGGCGGTGTTCCATTCGCTGTCGGCAGTGCCGTTGAAGTGGTGACTTGCTGCTCCATTGTATTCAATGAAAGTGTAACCATATTCGTTCCATGCGCTTTCGTATGATTCCCTTGTGCCTGATGGAATATAAACGATGTCCGTGTTGTCTACAATATAAGAGGCCAAACTTGGAGCATCCTCTGCTTTGGAGATGATGTTGTCGAAATAGCAATTCCCAAAAGCACCTTCACCAATGCTTTCCACGGAACTGCCGATGGTAAGCGAACCGTAAAATCCCACACAATGTATAAACGCCCTATAGTCTATGCTCTTTACGGAATTGGGAATGACGAGAGGACCAGTGAAACCTCCACATTCATAAAAAGCATATTTACCGATGCTTGTAACTGTCTCAGGGATGGTGAGAGAACCGGCAAAGTTACCACATCTCCAGAAAGCACGTTCATAAATCACGTAATCTTCATCATGATATGAAACTGGCAATGTCAGTTGCGTGTCGTTTCCTGTGTATCCGATAAGATGGTTTGTCCCATCGGCGGGGAAAAAGACAAAGTCGCCTAAGTTCACAATTTCGCTGGTGGCT
Source organism: Bacteroidales bacterium (assembly GCA_045628585.1). Lineage (GTDB taxonomy): Bacteria > Bacteroidota > Bacteroidia > Bacteroidales > F082 > Limimorpha. The sequence goes on from JAZQPN010000111.1 coordinate 1,276, forward strand.
CCGGAACCTTTCACTGACAGAGCGTAACACGCGGCATAACCATGCGTGGTGGCACCTTTCTCAATTTCCAAATGCGAATCGTTTATCACTTCAACCAATCTGTAGCATCCTCTGAATGCTTCCTCTCCAATGCTTGTAACGGAGCTGCCGATGCGAAGTGTCCCGAAAAGGTGTTCGCAATAATAAAAAGCGCTACTGCCAATGCTTTCCACGGAATTTGGGATGGTGAGTGAACCTTTAAAAGAGCATTGGTTGAAAGCATATTCTCCGATGCTTGTCACGGAATTGCCGATGGTGAGCGTGCCTTTCATACCTGAACAATATTCAAAAGCACTATTTCCTATGCTTGTCACGGAATTCGGTATGGTAAGCGAACCTGTGAATCCTGAACACCATGCAAAGGCACCTTCTCCAATGTTTGTCACGGAATTGGGGATAACGAGCGAGCCGGTAAAGCCTGAACAATCTACAAACGCATAGTCTCCGATGCTGGTCACCGACTCTGGGATAATAAGCGAGCCAGTAAAGTTATCGCGACCAGGAAAAGCATAGTTGCCGATGACATAATTATGTCCTTCGTATGAATCGGGCAAAACCAGTTGCGTTGAGTTTCCCTTATAATCTACGAGATAGTTGTTGCCGTCAGAAATGAAGAAGATAAAATCACCGTAATTCACTATTTCGCTGGCGGGTCCCGAATCTTTCACTGTCATTGCGTAATACGCAGCATAGCCGTGGGTGGTAGCACCTTTCACAATGTCCAAGCCCGAAAGGTTTATTACTTCAAATAATCTTACGCATTCATAAAAAGCCCTGTCTGCTATGCTTTCTACAGAACGGCCAATGGTAAGTGTGCCGATAAGACTGTAGCAACCGTAGAAAGCTTGTACTCCAATGCTTTTCACGGAATTGGGGATGGTGAGCGAACCTGTGAATCCTGAACAGTTTTCAAAAGCACTTTCTCCAATGCTACTCACGGAACTGCCGATGGTGAGCGAGCCAGTGAAGCCCGAACAGTCAGCAAAAGCCTCTTCGCCAATGTTTTCTACGGAATTCGGAATGGTGAGCGAACCGGTGAAGCCTGAACATCCATAGAAAGCGCCAGGTTCAATGTTTTCCACGGAAGTGCCGATGGTGAGTGAGGTGAAACCTGAACATCTATGAAAAGCAGCTACTCCGATGTTGGTCACGGAATTCGGGATGATGAGCGGACCAGTGAAGCCTGAACATCCATAGAAAGTGCAAGGTTCAATGCTTTCCATGGAAGTGCCGATGGTGAGTGAGGTGAAACCGCGACAGCCTTCAAAGGCACTTTCCCCAATGCTTGTCACGGAATTAGGAATGATGAGCGAACCGGTGAAGTTTGTGCGATTCTTGAAAACGTTTTTGCAAATCGCATAGTTTTCGCCACGGAATGATTCCGGAAGTGTCAGTTGCGTGGCGTTGCCCTTATAGCCCACGAGATAGTTTGCTTCCTCAATGAAGAAAACGAAATCGCCTTCTTCCTTCAATTTGCTCTCGCTTGGGTCCGTAATTACCGACAGCGCATAGTAAGCGGCATAGCCGTTGTCTGTAGAGCCTTTCACAATATTCAAACTTGAAAGGTTTATCACCTCCACCAATCCGCAACATTCATTGAAAGCGCCATAGGAGATGCTTTCCAAGAAATTGCCAAGGGTGAGTGCGCCGATAAAGCCGGAGCATTTATAAAACGCATGTTTTCCAATGCTTGTCACCGAATTGGGTATGACGAGCGAACCTGTGAAGCCGGAACATTCTTGGAAAGCATTGTCGTTGATGTTTGTCACGGAATTTGGGATGACAAGCGTGCCGGTGAAGCCTTTGCAGCCATAGAAAGCGGCAATGTCGATGGTTTCTAAGGACTCAGGAAGGGCGAGTTGGCCAGTGAATTTGCAATTCTTGAAAGTGTCTTGTCCGATGCTCACAATGGAATTGCCAAGGGTGAGTGTGCCTGTCATGCCCGAGCATCCTTCAAACGCACTTCTTGCAATGCTTGTCACAGTGCTCGGAATGGTGAGCGAACCAGTCAGATCTTCGCATTTGTAGAAGGCATAGTCGCCGATTTCCGTGACGGTGTAGGTTGTGTTATTGTGTCTGACGGTTCCTGACAGGGTGATTTCTCCTGTGGGTTTGGTGATGTCATTCCATCCATTGCTGTTATCGCCATTCGGAGCAACCAGTCTCACAGAACGGTGTTCTGTATCGATGATTCTGTAGTAAAGCGTCTGGCCAGTGGAATTGTCGGTGAAATCGTAATTTCTGCCGAAATTGGCTACAAGGAAGCGGTCAGCTGTCAAGTCGAAACTGATGGTGCTTTCGGAGGAGACGTATCCGCCATTTTCGGTCCAGTTCACGAACCAGCTGTTGTTCTTTGGCGCGGCGGTGATGGTGACATGTGAGCCCTCATGGCTTGTCATGCTTGCCGAACCCATATCTTCGTTGGACGACGAAAGGAAAAGGCAATGCTCCTGCAATACGACTCCCGTAATTTTGTCGGCATATTCGCTCAAGGCAGTTTTGTAGGCATCGGCGCAGCCTTCGGGAACGGCGATGGCCTGGACAGGAGTCTGCCAAAACTGTTCTCTGCCAAAGGTTGGTGGCGTGGTGGCTTTGATACCGACATAGCTGAATCCTGTGTATGCAAAAGCCCAAAGGCTTATTTTTTCAACGGAACTGCCGATTATGAGTTTGCCGGAAAGGCCTTCGCAAGACTCAAAAGCTTCCTGTTCGATGGTCTTCACGGAATTGGGGATGGTGAGCGGACCAGTGAAACCCGAACAGCCGTAGAAGGCTGAGACACCGATGCTTGTCACGCTCTCCGGTATGACGAGTTGTCCGGTTAGGCCACTGCAAGAATTAAAAGCGTTGTGGCCGATTCCCGTCACGGTGTAGCTTGTGCTGTTGTAAGTGACGGTTTCGGGCAGTGTGATTTCGCCCACAGGCTTTGTGAAGCCATCCCAAGGCCCCGAAATGTCGCTGTGCGGCGCCACAATGCTCACCGTGTGCTGCTCGTCATCGGTGATCCTGTAGTAGATGATCTGGCCGGTGGAATTGTCGGCGAAATTGTAATTTTCTTGCGCTTTCAGGGCGAAGCAGCAGCACAGCAAGGCTGCGAGAAGGAGAAGTTTTTTCTTCATTTGGTATTTAAGCATTTATGATTTCTTAATTTGGGCGGCAAAAGTACGGAAAATTTGGTTTGGTTTCGTGTTTTTTGAGGGGGGCAAATGCGAAGCATTAAACGTAGTTGAATCCAACAAAAAAGGTTTGCCGACGAATGTCATACCGACGAAGGAGTGTGTCTGTTCGTCTATGGGTTATGCGCATGTCCCACACTACGTATGGGGTAACAAATTCTCTAATATATCTGCTTGCAACAGGAATGGTATTACGCCTATATATGCAACACCGTCTTCATCCACACGATAGCGACTGTTGCCATCCAAGATGACCATCTTACGGAAAGAATCGGATGTATGATGTAAAGAAAAAGTTTCCTGATCACGTTTTTCGGGAGTGTCTATATTCAACGCAGATTGGATATACACTTTGTCCCGCCCCGTATTCACCACAAAATCAATTTCGTATTGGGACTGTTGCTGTTTGCCTTCTACTATTTTTTTCACCTCTACAACCCCAACATCTACACGATAACCACGATGAACCAGTTCTGAGTATATGAGATTTTCCATTAAATGCGAACGTTCCACTTGACGGAAGTTCAATCGTGCATTACGCAGTCCCAAATCCATAGCATAGTATTTCCGTATGCTTTCAAAATAACGTTTCCCTTTTATGTCATATCGGTCAACGGCTTGTATTAGATAGGCATCAGAAAGCATGTCTAAATACCCTTTGATGGTAGAATCGGCTGTCGGTTTGCCCATGATAGTACCTGTTGCATTCGCCAACTTATGCGGATTGGTCAAACTGCCGACGGCTGAATAAACGGTGTCTGTCAGCGCATCAATGATGGTGTCATCTTTGAGGTGATAACGCTCAACAATATCTTTGAGATAAACATTTTTGTGCAAGTCCGCCAGATATTTCTGTTTCTCGCGTTCGTCCGGTTCCAGCACCGCCAACGGCATGCCTCCGAAATCCAAATACTGCTCCAATGCGTCCGCTTTCTCCAAACCGGAAACAGGGTAATACTCGGCAAAAGTCAAGGGATAGACTCGAATCTCGGAACCTCGGTCGCGGAAGTTGGTGACAATATCGGCAGACAACATTTTGCTATTGCTTCCGGTAACATATACATCCACATTGGGCAGCGCCATGAGACTGCTCAAAGTATCGTAAAAAGTGGTATATAGTAATTCCTGGTCTTCTTTAGGGACGGATTGGATGTCGATATCGGTATTCAGCACTTTGTAGCTTCGCTGTATCTCATCAATGAAGACATAGTATTTATGCCGTTTATCTTTGGTGCGTTCGGCTATATATTTATGTAAAGTGATCGGATTGCGGTAGGGTGCAAAATCGTCTTTTTCCAAATCTATCTCCACAAAGCAATTTTCCTTGACGCCTTTTGACATAAGATGCTGCTTGTAAAGGATAGATAGCAGATAAGACTTGCCACAACGACGAATGCCGGTGATGATTTTCACCTTTCCGTTCCAACTCTTGCTCTCTAATTGTTGAATGTAATGTTGACGACTAATAACCATCACACTTCAATTTTAGTCACATTATTCACTTAATTTGAATAAATCCGCGCTGCAAAAGTACTAAAAAACAAACGACATGCGCAAATAAAACTGTGTTCTTTTTTTAATAGGCAACGTTGAGAATGTCCGCATTAGTCATGCCTTTATGACTGCATATATGGTGTTGGGTTATGGGTGTTGGGCTAAGCCATTCACCCATCACCCATAATTTTTCACCATTACATTTATTTCACCACAATCTTCTGTGTCATTCCGTTGAGGTTGAGTACATACACGCCTGCAGTCATGCCATTGGTGCTGATGCGGCATTCGCCGTTGATTTCCTCGCTGCTGACGATGCGTCCCATTACGTCGATGACCTGCAGGGTGGCGCGGCCTTCGTTGCTGATGATGATTTCACCGTTGCTG
>JAZQPN010000112.1:0-5712 GCA_045628585.1 Bacteroidales bacterium
TCATGCCATTGGTGCTGATGCGGCATTCGCCGTTGATTTCCTCGCTGCTGACGATGCGTCCCATTACGTCGATGACCTGCAGGGTGGCGCGGCCTTCGTTGCTGATGATGATTTCACCGTTGCTGATGTAGGCGAAATCGCGCGCTGAGCCTGCCGAAGCGGCATCGCCGTTCACGCCAAAGACGAGTTTGAAGCGCGAAGCGTAGTCATCAGTTCTGGCATCGAAAGTGTAGCTCGCTGAGCCTGTCGAAGCGGCGGCGGCCATCAAATCCACAACATTCCCCGTCAGGTTGTCAACCAGATGCAGGTAATTCAAGTTCGCATTATCCACATTCACCGTGATGGTGTAGCTGCCATTCTTAGCCGCCTTGAAATTGAGGGGCATTTCACCACGCGTTGCGTCAGTCGAAGCAACGGCCAGTTCTTCCTTATCCTGATAGAAGCAGATTTCAGAAGTATTATCCTGTAACCTGAATTTCGGCAGCGATTCGCCGTTCATGTTCAGGTAGGCGCGGTCGATGACCTTGCCGTCGGCCAGCAGTTCCACGCGGATGTCCTGCACGGCTTTCTTTTCGCCACGGGTCACGTTGGCGTTGACGGTCGTTGGGGTGAAGGTGACGATGGCTTGGCCGTTGGCGGCCACGGCGAAGACACCCGTGCAAGGTGCCAAAACCGGATTGACAACGACCTCAAGGTCGGTGCCGCTTGCGTTCATCTTGTAGAAATAATTGTTGCTGCGCAGGCCGGTGCCCGAAATGGTGGCATTGCAAGGGTAGGGGTTGCCCACTAGGTTGAAGCCTGGGAATTCGGCATTTGCAACATATTCAAGCTCCTTGTCCCCAGTGTCGGCAAAACCTCCATGAAAAACAATCGTCGTGTTGTTCTTGTTGGCATAGAGGTAGCCGCTTTGGTTGTCCATCAGGAAAGCTCCGGCCTTATAGTTGAGCCATTCGCAGCCTTGACTGTCGCCCGCCTGGCTGAAGCGGTAGAGGTCGTAGTTTTCGGTTGGGGTGGTTGCCATTCCCGCAGGAAGCGATGTCGTTGCCACGGGCGACGAAACCAGATACCAATTGCCAGTACCTGTGCCATAGCCCGTAATGTCTTTCATTACAGCGATGTCGTTGCAGGCAACCGTTCCGTTATTTATTAATTGTGCGCCGTTTTCAAGGGTAACGCCATCTGTTGTCAAGGTTGTTTCGGCATTGACGGTGAGTGTTTTGCCTGCGGCAACGATTATTGCTCCAACTTCGGCATTAGTGTTTACTTGGCAATCGGCGTTGATGAACACCAGAGGACTGTTTTGGGCAGGCAATTCGCCTTCTTCCCAGTTGGCGGCGGTGTTCCATTCGATGCCCGTGCCGTTGAAGTGGTAGTCTTCACGGTCGTATTCAATGAAAGTGTAATCATATTCGCCCCATTTGCTTTGGTATGAACTCGTTGTGTTTCTCGGAATGTAAACCTTGCCAGTGGCATCTGGAATTTTAGAGCCTAGGGTCGGTGCGTTTTGAGATTTGGAAATGATGTTGGTGAAATTGCAACCATCAAAAACATTTTTATGGATTCCCCAATAGCTGATTTCCAACGAACTGCCGATGGAGAGCGAGCCGGTTAAGCCTGAACAACCTTTAAAAGCTGCGTCTCCAATTTCTTTCACGGAATCAGGTATGGTGAGGTTGCCTGTGAAGCCTGAACAGTTTTCAAAAGCGCTTCCTCCAATGGTTATCACGGAATTGGGGATGGTGAGCGGGCCTGTGAAGCCTGAACAGTCATAAAAAGCAGCCCCATCAATAAAGGTCACTGAATTCGGGATAATAAGCGAGCCAGTGAAACCTGAACAGTATTTAAAAACTCCAAAACCAATGCTTTTCAAGGAATTGCCGATGATGAGCGGGCCGGTGAAGCTTGAACAGTATGCAAAAGCATCGCTTCCGATGCTTTCTACGGAATTGGGGATGGTGAGCGAGCCGGTTAAGCCTGAACATTGAAAAAAAGCATCGCCTCCAATGCTTTTCAAGGAATTGCCGATGATGAGCGGGCCGGTGAAGCCTGAACAGCCATAAAAAGCATCGCTTCCGATGCTTTCTACGGAATTGGGGATGGCGAGTGAGCCGGTGAAGCCTGAACAACCTCTAAAAGCCCATGATCCAATGCTTTCCACGGAATTGCCGATGGTAAGCGAGCCGGTGAAGTTTGTACATTGATAAAAAGCGTCATTTCCGATGCTTGTCACGGAATTGCCTATAGTGAGCGAGCCAGTGAAGTTTGAACAGTATTCAAAAGCTTTATTTCCAATGCTTTTCACGGAATTAGGGATGGCGAGCGAACCTGTCAGCCCATAACATCTGTTAAAGGCATAGTTGCCGATTGCCGTCACGGTATAGCTTGTGCCAGCATGGGTGACGGTTTCGGGCAGCGTGATGTCGCCTTCCGGTTTGGTGATGCCGATGCCGTCCCATCCATTTTCGTTATCGCCATTTGGTGCCACCATCATCACCCAATGCTTTTCTTCGTCGATGATTTTGTAGTAGAGCTTTTGGCCTGTTTCGCAAATGGCGGTGAAATCGTATTGGTCTGTGAGGGTAAAGTTGGCCACAAGGTTGCGGTCGCTGGTCAAGATGAAGGTGTAAGGGTCGTCGGTTGAGACCACCTCACCGTTTTCTGTCCAATTTACGAACGTGTAGCAATCGGCAGGCGTTGCCAAAACGGTGATTTCATTTCCTCCATAAGCCGATTCCACAGGTTCGCCGCCCATAGTTGCCGTAACCGTGCCGGCGTTTTCTGGGGCGCTGGAAACGGTGATGCTGTGTAAATGTGCAATTTTTACACAGCGTTTGCCGGCCAAACTTCCTGCGAGGTCGGAACCTGCATTTTCAATCACATTGGTAGGATTTTCGTTATCACCTGCTCTCACGACAAGGGTAGTATTCACGAAGATATTGGAAGCCTCACCACCTGCACGTCCACTGCCGATACCGGCAGATTCAAAATCCCCATACGCAGTAACTATGCCGCCATTGATGGTGATGTTGGAGCCGGAACCTTCAGTTCCGCCACCGATGGCGGCAGCAAACATTCCACCGGTTGCATTAACCGTACCGCCATTGATGGTGATGTTGGAGCCGGAAGCGTGTCCGCCACCAATGCCGGCACCATACTCTCCACCGGTTGCATTAACCGTACCGCCATTGATGGTGATGTTGGAGCCGGAAGCGTAATGTCCGCCACCGATGGCGGCAGAAAATCTTCCACCGGTCGCAGTAATCGTTCCGCCATTGATGGTGATGTTGGAGTTGGAACATCCATATCCGCCACCGATGGCGGCAACTTTATACTCCTCTGAATGAGATGAAGTTGGAGCGAATGCATCGAGCCGACCCGTTTGGTTGGTTTGGCCATAGATGGTGAGGGAGTTGCCATCGCCTGAAACTTGGATACAGGGAGTGAAAATTTTATCGTAGGTATCAAATATACCTATTGCCGTTAGTTTGCAATCATCGCCAAGTATGAGCCGAACGTCATTATTGCAAACTGCACCTTGTCCAAGCTGCACATCCCGATCTATGACCACATACCAACCTTCTCCCCAAGTGACTGGATTGGAAGAGCCAGTGATTTTCTTAGCGTAAACGCTTTTTTCTACACCCTGTTCGTCAATATAAGTGACACGGACCGTCTGTGGATCAGGCCCAATGTCAACATATTGTTTGCCGGCTAAACTTTCTGCAAGGTCAGTCGTAGAAGTATGTTGTGGCGCAATCACCGTTGTGGGATTTTCGCTTTCCCCCGCTTTCACGGTAAGGGCAGTGGCTACGAAGATATTGGAAGAAGAAGCATCACTATCTCTTCCGCTGCCAATGCCGTCAGCATATAACAAGCCATCTTCATCATTCAAAATATATGCTCCGGATGCCGTAACCATACCGCCATTGATGGTGATGTTAGAGCCGTAGCCATGCTGTCCACCACCGATGCCGGCAGCAGTACCGCCTTTTTTTCCTTTTGCAATGACCGTGCCGTCATTGATGGTGATGTATGTTCCGTTACCATAGCATCCGCCACCGATACAGGCACCATGATATCCGCCATCTGCCGTAACCATACCGCCATTGATGGTGATGTTAGAGCCGGTGCCGTAATATCCGCCGCCGATACCTGCTCCATAAAGTCCGGCGTTTGCCGTAATCGTACCGCCATTGATGGTGATGGGGGAGCAGTCACGTTGTACATCATTTATATTATTACCACCGATGCCAGCAGCAAACTGTCCACCAGTTGCAATGAGTTGACCGGATTGGTCGATTTGTGCGTAAATGGTAAGCGAATTGCCAGTACCCGACACTTGGATGCCTGGATAATATTCTGTTCCTGTTGCCGTGAGTTTGGCATCATCGGCAAGGATGAGATGAACTTCACCATTGCAGGTGAGGGTTCCCGTTTGCACATTATCGCCGAGAACGACATGCCAGCCAGCCTCCAATGTGGAGGTTTCGTTCGTGATTTCGGTTGCATCTACCGTTTGGTTATGGCCATTGGCGTCAATGTAAGACACACTTTGTGTTTGTGCCCATAGTCCTGGGCTTGCCATCAAGATTGTTACAAGAATGAGGAGTGATTTTTTCATTGATATGTAGTTATTTACTATTTACAAAAATTGGGCGGCAAAAGTACGGAAAAATCGTATTGCTACGCGTTTTTGGGCAAATCAGACATGAATCTTTCATTAATCTTTGCTTCTTCACGCCTGCCGTTTCAGACCTAAATAAAGATTCCCGCCCTGCGGTCGGGAACGGAGAACTTCGGAAGTAATAGATAAGCGGCGGCGGCCTGTCATAGCGCTTAGCGTGAACCTCACTCGCCGCCGCATTTTGACTACTCCTAACAGCATCCGTTCCCGCGGCGGGAATCTATATAAATTCTATTCGCTACAAAATCAGTCATCTGTTATACTCCAGCCAAACCAATTCGAAGGTTATGCGTGTTCCTTGCCGCATGAAAACAGTTAACAGACATCATGCTCATGAAAGGCTGCGTGAAGAGAATGACGTTTTTGAGGCTTTAGGGTTGAGTCGCAACAGTGCCGTTTGGCATCGCTGAGGGTATGAAAACATTTGTGCAAAGGCACCTATCCAATTGTCAGAAGCCCATTGCAATTATTTCAACAAACGCCCCCACACCGACGGTGCGGGGGCGAATTTGCTTTATGTTTCAAGGCAGAACTTGCTGCCATCGTAATACAGGTTACCTTGCGAGAAACAGACCTTTTTGCCATCTTCGTTAACGGTAAACAAGCCAGGAAGGGCACATTCACGAAGCACCTTTACGCCATCGACAGCCAAAGTGGAGATGATGGCACGCTGCATGATGTTGCCTGACACCGTATGCTTGTCGATGGATTTCCCTTTATTCCGCAGCACTATATAGTTTTTGTTTTTAGCATCTGCTCCAAAAAAACATGGACGCAAACAACGTCATCAGGCTCCCCGAAATAAAGAGACAAAACAGTTGTAACATTCTTTTGTGTTTTTTCCCCGCATAAACCGTATCTTTGCAGCCAAATTCAATACATAATTAATATGAAGAAGTATTTGTTCCTTTTTGTGGCCGCTGTGCTTCCGTTTGCCTCGGCCTTCGCTCAAGAAAAGACCAACGTGGCACGCGAGTGCGTCCTTTTTGAATTGTTCACCGGCGTGCGCTGCCCTTATTGCCCGGCTG
>JAZQPN010000113.1:0-1538 GCA_045628585.1 Bacteroidales bacterium
GCATCGCGACGACTTCACTCCCGACACTTTGCCGCTTGATGAGCCGATTGCCTTGGTGTTTGGTACCGAAAAGTTAGGTCTTTCAGATTATGCCGTTGAACATGCCGACATGCACGTCCGCATTCCAATGTTTGGATTTACAGAAAGTTACAATATCAGCGTTTCGGCTGCATTGTTGCTTTATTCGCTGACCAACCGGCTTCATGCTTCGGAAACTATTCCGTGGCATCTCAAAGAAGATGACCGTCAACAGATTCTGTTGGAATGGACGCGACAATCCTTGGGACGCATCCGCCAATATGAGCGGAAGTTCGCGGAATTGCATCCTGAGTTTTCCAAGGAAGAAAATCAGTGATTTTTCTGGGCTAAAGTATTGATTCTTGGCGCAATTTTTGTGGCAAATAAGTTGTTAATCCTAAAACTTATTGCTATGAAAAAGATGCTCTTTACGCTGTTTTTACTGGGCTTTGCTAGTGTTTCTGCTTTTGCCCAAAAGAATGTCGCCTTCAAGGTGGAAGGCTTGGTAGTCAACGGAAAAAACGAAAGTGTTGAAGGCGTTGGCGTTTACGATTCACAGAACAGGTTGCTTTCCATAACCGATGCAAACGGCATTTTCCGAGTCAATTTGCAATCGGCGGCAACGCTTGTGTTCTCGCATGTAGGTTACAATAGGGAAGCTGTGCAAATGGACCGACAGCAGATGCAGGTCGATGAGAATGGGACTTACAAGACCATCGTCACCTTGAAAGAAAGAGTGGAATCGCTTCATGAGGTGACAGTTACGGCCAATGCACCGCAATTGGCTTACGACAATGAAATCGTTTGGGTGATTGACTATATAGTGGGTGCCGACGGCATCTATGCCATTGCGAGTACGGGCACCAAGTCGAATTTGCTGCATCTGAGTTTCGAGCAGGACACCATCTCGCAATGCCCTTTGGCGCGGAAATACGAGGAACTGTATCGCGATGCGTTCGGCAATGTGCAGGTCTTGAGTGCCGACTCGATTTATCAGGTTTATTGCGACGGAAAGGATTTGCATCTGCTCTACGGAAACGGCATCGACAAATATAATAAGGTGTTGAAACCGATTGTGGCAGCAACCGATAGCGTCATCGTGCAGCAAAACTACATGATGCTCGACCAATACATCGTTTATATCGTTGCCAACAAAAACACCAAGAAACAACATCTGCTTGAACCTGTTGAGGGTGAGAAACTTGAAATACTGACAAATTGGAATTCTGATGATTCGCGTACCGTACAAGCGCTGGCGGACAATTACGAAGGATTTGGTCTTGGTTCATACTTGAAAGATGCCATTGCGGCCGAGCAAGCGCTAACCAGAGCTAATACTATTTATGCAAAAACTGAAAAGCCATTAGAGTTTTATGAATATGCTCCAGTGTATGATCCGATAACCCAAGAGGAAAATGCAAAACGAAATAATCCACGGAGTAATCCAAAAGTGCGTTTGTTCTTTCCTCCTGTCTATAGTCCGGTGGTTTCAATCAACAATAGGCTTTATCTGTTTGATT
>JAZQPN010000114.1:0-2289 GCA_045628585.1 Bacteroidales bacterium
ACATAACGCATACGGTAACGCAATTCAGGATCAGAGAAGGCATCGTAGACAACGCCATCCTTTTCCTTGACGATTGGCAGCGGGCGCAGCGATTTGCTCAAAACGGTCAGTTCCTTGACGTGAACGGAGATTTCGCCCATCTGGGTGCGGAATGCAAAACCTTTCACACCGATGAAGTCGCCGATGTCCAAAAGACGTTTGAAAACCGTGTTGTACATGGTCTTGTCCTCGCCTGGGCAGATTTCATCGCGCTTGATATACAGCTGGATACGGCCTTTTGCATCTTGCAGTTCGCAGAACGAAGCAGCACCCATGATGCGGCGGCTCATAATGCGGCCGGCAATGCTGATTTCCTGAAACTGCTCAAGATTGTTGTCGTCAAACTTTTCAAGGATTTCCGTAGTGCTCACCGTCACAGGATAAGCAGCCTGCGGATAAGGATTGATGCCTAACTTATATAATTCGGCTAAAGAATTTCTTCTGATTTGTTCCTGTTCGCTTAACATATCGTTTAGATTGAATTTGGCGCAAAGATATAAATAAAATGTGTACCTTTGACCCGCAAAATTCAAACGATATGCAATTCAAGGATGTGATTGGGCAAGAAGCCGTCAAACAGAAACTGATTTTGAGCGTTAAGGAGAATCGTGTTCCCCATGCACAGTTGTTTTTAGGTCCTGCCGGAAGCGGAAAAATGCCTTTGGCATTGGCCTATGCGCAATACATTTTGTGCCCGAACCGCACGGCAACGGATAGTTGTGGCGTTTGCCCTACTTGTCAGAAAATCAGCAAGCTGGTTCATCCCGATTTACATTTTGTCATGCCAACAGCTATCACGAAAAAGGTGAAGAAAGACCCTGAATCGGACTTGTTTTCCGAAGAATGGCGCGAATATGTCTTGCAAAACAAAGGCTACATTGATGCTTCATCGTGGTACGGTTTTTTGGATGTCGAGAACAAGCAAGGTGTCATCAATGTGCGCGATGCGGCCACTCTGCTGCGGAAACTGAGTTTCAAATCGTACGAAGGTGAATACAAGATCGCCATTATCTGGATGGCTGAAAAGGTGAACGAGGTGGCTGCTAATAAGTTGCTGAAACTGTTGGAGGAACCGCCCGAGAAAACGGTTTTCATCTTGATTGCTGAAAATCAGGACCAGCTTTTGGCCACCATCAAATCAAGGACTGCTTTGGTCAAGATTCCGCAAATCGACTTGAATGATGTAGCCAATGCCTTGATTACGCGCGAAGGCTGCGATGCAAACATTGCCCGAAACGCTGCCATGGTTGCAGAAGGCAACTGGCTGAATGCTTGCCGTTTCTCCAAAGACCAAGAGGATGAAAAGTTCTTTTTCACCACTTTCCAGCAATGGATGCGCTTGTGCTTCAAAGCTGCGGTCGGCGAACTCATTGACTTTGTCAACAACATCAAGAGCCTTGGCCGTGAAAAGCAAAAGGAACTACTGCAATATGGACTGAAAATTGTGCGTAACTCCATGTTATTCAACAATAATCTGGCACAAATCGTGATGCTGCCCGATGATGAAAAACAGTTTAATTCCAAGTTTGCACCTTTCATCAATCCGGCTAATTTGGCACAGATTGCGGAGCTTTTGGAAGAAAGCATGAGGCAAATCGAACGCAACGGCTACGCACCACTCATTTTTCTTGACACGAGTCTGAAAATGGTGAAATTGCTGAAAGTGAAAGCATAAAATGACTATTTTTGCAAATAAAATTTTTTGAGATGATACGTTCAATGACAGGCTATGGCATAGCCGAAAACATTTACAATACAAAAAAGATAACGGTCGAAATCAAGACCTTGAACAGCAAGCAGTTAGATCTTAACGTAAAACTGCCTAATGAGTTGCGTTTTGCCGAATTGGATTTCCGCAACAAGGTTGGCGCCAAGTTGCAGCGCGGTAAAATCGATATGGTAATCACGATTACCGACACCAATCTCGACCAAAGCAATCATATCGACGGCGAAGTGGTAGCTTCTTATTTGCGGCAAATCCGTCAGATTTCCGAGCAACTCAATATTGCACCATCGGCTGATTTGGCTGCCTTATTGTTCAGAATGCCAGGCGTGTTCAATATTCCTGAACAAAGTTATGATGAAGATTTCGTTGCTAAAGTAGGCGAAACCATCGACCAGGCTCTTGACATTGTTGACGGTTTCCGCATCCAGGAAGGCGCGACCTTGAAAAAGGATTTGCTGCATCGCGTGGAACTGATTGTCGGTTTGCTTGACCAAGTGGAGCCTTACGAAAAATTACGCCACGAA
>JAZQPN010000115.1:0-9773 GCA_045628585.1 Bacteroidales bacterium
ACCTATTATGTTGATGAATCGTATAATGGAAATTCTTCAGTGGAATATTGTGTTACGGCGGTTTACGAAGGTGGAGAATCGGAAGCAACGTGTGTGAGTGTGAGTCCATTAGGCCTTCTTGAAAATGACAAAACCGATTTGCTCACGGTTTCACCCAACCCTGCCAGCGGCATCGTCCGCATTGAAGGCGCCACTGTTGCCGAAGTGCAGGTTTGCAATACCCTCGGACAATTACTGAAATCCGCACAAAACACCAACGAAATTTCCGTTTCCGAGTTGCCGCAAGGAATTTACATGCTTCGCATCACAGATGAAAACGGAACGGTCGCTGCACGGAGAGTTGTGGTGAGATAGGAATTGTAGAGACGCGATATCGCGTCTCATGTCAGTTATCATTATCAAACCTATAATCTTTGAGTTGGATTAATGGGTTTTATGCCGCTCAGGGATTGAAAATGATTTATAGAACCCGCCGTAAAAATGTTCTTATATGAAAAAGACAATTACATCTTTAGCCATTCTGATGGCTGTGATAAGCTCACGGTCATTAGCTCAAGATGCCGTCACGGGCGTAATAAGCAGAATTGCAGCTCCTGTTTTTGAACAGAATGTGAGCGATAGCTGATTCGCCATCGTTACTGAGGGTGAAACCTATTATGTAATGGTGGATGGCTACTGGCCGAATCCTGATTTGCTTGCCATAAACACCCAAGAAAACGAGACTTATTATTTGAAGCCGTATATCTACACTTTCACAGCCCCCGATTACATCGCTGTCGGTGACAACACAGCTTATGTTGGCGACAGCTTCATTGCCACGGGAATGGTTTCCAATTGGTATCATAACGGTGAGATTTTAGAGAAAGCCATTGACATAACTGAAATAAGCAATATCACTGGATTGATTGAGGCAGCACCGACGAATCTTTTGGTTTATCCGAATCCGACTGATGGAACTGTTCAAATCGTTTCAGGTCAGCAAATAAAAAGCATCTCTATTTGTGATTACACAGGCCGTGTCCTGATCAATAAAACATGTTTTTCAGAACAGATTTCAATTGATTTACAAGATCATAAAGGCTTGCTTTTAATTCAAGTTATTCTAAAAGACGGACAAACACTGTCCAGAAAAGTGGTTTTTTGAAAAAAGCTTTATGTGTTTTATTTTCCATTTTGACTTGGGTTGCCAAGGCAACTTGACAACTTCTTTGCAAAATTCAACTGCGAAACCAACCATTTTCCAAAATTCTTGTTGATTATGTGAAAAATGTTGCTGTTTTAATAACTATATGTGGAAAAGGGCGTAATGTGAACGAAAAAAGCAAGGCTTGTGACCTTGCTTTCGATGTAGCGGGAATGAGAATTGAACTCATGACCTCCGGGTTATGAATCCGACGCTCTAACCTACTGAGCTATCCCGCCGTCTTTCGGGGTGCAAAAGTAGTACATTTTTCAATATGTGCAACAAAAAAATGATTTTTTTTCTTTGATTTTTTGGTACGGTTTTTGAATAGTAGGTTTTTGTTGCAAAAAATCAAAAGTTTGCGCTAACATTCAGAATAAATTCATACTTTTGTGCAATTTTAAAATAACTGATAAAAATGAAGAAAGTAGTTTGTTTACTTGGCCTGTTCCTCTTGTTTGCAGGAGCAGTGAAAGCTCAGGAAGTCAGAAATGGCGCTGAAATCGAATTTGAAAAGACCGTCCATGATTATGGTAACGTGCCTTACAACGGCAATGGCGAATGTGAATTCCGCTTCACCAACACCGGCAACGAACCTCTGATTGTGCAGAAACCGAAGTCAAGCTGTGGCTGCACCATCCCGACGTGGCCTAAGGAACCTATCCTTCCTGGCGAATCGGAAGTCATCAAGGTGACATACAGGACCAACCGCCCTGGCACTATCAACAAGACCGTGACCGTCACTTCAAATGCTGTCCAGAATGGCACCGTCGTTCTTCGCATCAAGGGTACCGTATTGGATCAGCCTTCAGAGGCAATGCCAGAAAAGGACTTCGGTTCAGGTTCACCTGTCAACAACAGATGAGTCATTTAAAAATCAATTAAAAGCTGTCTAATCAATATTAGATGGCTTTTTTATTGTTGAATTGTTTGAGGTTTAATCGTTTAATTGTTTTTGGCCATTTGCTGAGGTCATCAGTTTCCTGTCGACAACAGTTCAACAATTAACGATTCAACATCTAACTCGGTAACATACATTAAACACATTAAAAATATAAATATGCCACAAGTATCGAAAAAAGGTCAGGCTATGCCTGCATCGCCAATCCGCCGTCTCGTCCCGTATTCGGATGCAGCGAAAGCAAGAGGCGTCAAAGTCTATCATCTTAACATCGGCCAGCCAGATATCGAAACTCCGAAATTCGCTCTCGACGCATTGAGCGGACACAACTGGAAAGTGTTGGCTTACACACATTCAGCCGGTGATGTTTCGACTCGCAGAAAGATGACGGAATACTATAAGAAATGGGGTATCAACGTCACTGAAGATGAAATCATCCTCACCAACGGTGGCTCGGAAGCCATACAGTTCGCTTTCAACGTTTGCTTGGATGCCGGCGACGAAGTCATTATCCCTCAGCCATTTTATGCCAATTACAACGGCTTCGCCACCGAATCAGGCGTGGTCGTGAAACCAATCATGTCATACATCGACAATGGTTTCGCTCTTCCATCAATCGAAGATTTCGAGAAGGTCATCACCGACAAGACCAAAGCCATCATGATTTGCAATCCGAACAATCCTACTGGTGGCATTTACACTGAAGAGGAACTGCATCAGCTGGCTGCATTGGTGAAGAAATACGACCTGTTCCTCTTTGCCGATGAAGTTTACCGTGAATTTGCTTACGATGGACAGACTGTGTTCCCATGCATGAATCTTGGCATCGATGATCATGTTGTCATGTTCGACTCGGTTTCAAAGCGTTACAGTGCTTGCGGCGCCCGCTTAGGCATGTTCGTTTCAAAGAACAAGGATGTCATGAAAGCTGCAATGAAGTTTGCTCAGGCCCGTTTGTGCCCATCGGCATTCAGTCAAGTGTTTACCGAAGCTGCCATCGACACTCCTGATGAATATTTTGCTGCCGTGAAGGATGAATACCTTGCTCGCCGCAATTGCGTCGTCGAAGGCATCAATGCCATTCCTGGCTGCTACTGCCCAACGCCTAAGGGTGCTTTCTATGCTGTAGCACGTCTGCCTATCGCCAACTCCGACGATTTCTGCAAATGGTTGCTTGAAGAATTCAACTACAACGGCGAAACCGTCATGCTTGCCCCAGCCACTGGCTTCTATTCGGTGGAAGGCAAAGGAAAGGACGAAGTCCGTATCAGCTATTGTCTGAAGGTGTCCGACCTGAAAGCTGCCGTGAAGTGTCTCGAAGAAGCCTTGAAGGTTTATCCTGGCAGAAAATAATCTTTTTTAGCGTTTAGAAAGCCGTCTCTTACATGGGGCGGCTTTTTTTTATTGTTTGAGAATCAAAAAGATAAGTTTTGTTGGAACCGGATTCTGACGTCTTGCGTTTGAAATTGAAATCATCTGATATGGTTTAACACTATCTCCATCTCATCCGTTTTCACCCAAATGTAGCTGTCATCCTTATGTAGCCAGGTCATTTGCCGTTTGGCGTATTGGTGCGTGTGAATCTTGATTTGCTCGACTGCTTTTTTCAAGGTACAGTTGCCATCGAAGTAGGCGAATAATTCCTTGTAACCGACTGTGTTTAAGGCGTTCAGATGACGCATAGGGTAGAGGCTTCGGGCTTCTTCCAACAGACCTTGTTTCATCATCAAATCAACCCGCAAATCAATGCGCTGGTTGAGTGTCTCCCTGTCCCATAGCAAGGCAAACTTGATGATTTTGAAATTGCGCGGCGCTGTTTGCCTTTGCCGAAAAGAAGTGAAGGTTTTTTCCGTTTGCAGACAGACTTCCAAAGCGCGTTGCAAACGGCGGGGATTCTGTTTGTCGACAATGGAAAAGTATTCAGGATCAAGTTGTTGCACTGATTCTTGCAAGGCTTTTAATCCGCCTTCGCGATAGAGTCTTTCAACTTTTTCTCTTGTTTCTAAAGCAATGTCGGGCATGGCGTCAATGCCATTGCAAACTGCATCAATAAACAATCCTGAACCGCCGGTAAGAATCACGGAATCGTGTTCCTGAAAAAGCGTTTTTAATAATGCAAGCACGTTTTTTTCATATTCGGCGACGTCATATTTGTCCTGAATGTTGATGTTGTGAACGAAAAAATGCTTTGCCTGACTAAGTTCCTCGAGCGTTGGTGCAGCCGTGCCGATGCTCATTTCCTTGTAAAACTGACGGCTGTCGGCGGAAATGATGACCGTATCCAGTGCTTTGGCCAAAGCGATGGAAAAGGCAGTCTTGCCCGATGCTGTTGGACCAGCTATGACAATCAGGGTCTTCATCAGTCGTTCAGTTTTTGCGGAACCGGGCCATTGGAGGCAACCACTACAGGCTCGCTGATTTCCTTGACGACTTTCAAGCCTAATTTTGCACCTTCGGCTTTCATAAAAGCGTATGCTTCAGTGAAATTGTTGCCGATTACGCCATCCAGAACGGCTTCACGAATGGCATTTTTGATGACACCGACTTCGCGGCTTTGCGGAAGGCCGAAGGTTTCCATGATGACGGTGCCGTCGACGGGTGGCTGCCAGTTACGGAGATGATCTTTCGCCTCGATTTCCTTCAGTTTTTCCTGAACAATTTCAAAATTCTTGTGGTATTTGCGAATCTTTTCTTCGTTCTTTGAGGTAATGTCGGCATGGCAAAGGAGCATCAAGTCATCGATGTCGTCGCCCGCATCGAAAAGCAGACGGCGGACGGCAGAATCGGTCACGATGTCTTCGGCAAGAACGATGGGACGCAGATGCAACAGCACAAGTTTCTGCACGTATTTCATCTTTTCGTTCAGAGGCAACTTCATGGCCGTGAATATCTTAGGCACCAACTTTGAACCTTTGAATTCATGTCCGTGGAAAGTCCATCCTGTACCTTCTTCCCAGCGTTTGGTCTGCGGTTTGGCGATGTCGTGCAAAATTGCCGCCCAACGCAGCCAGAGGTCGTCGCTCTTTTCGGCAACTTGGTCGAGGACTTGCAGGGTGTGCAGGAAATTGTCCTTATGGCCACGTCCGTTGACGGTTTCCACGCCTTTCAGTTGCACCAATTGTGGAAAAATCAGTTTCAGCAAACCGCTTTCATCCAGCAATTTGAAACCAATGGAAGGTTGCTTCGATAGTATGATTTTGTTCAGTTCTTCGGTAATGCGTTCCATCGAAACGATTTTGATTCGTTCGGCATTGCGCTTGATTGAATCGAAGGATTCGGGCTCGATGTAGAAATGCAGTTGCGAGGCGAAACGAATGGCACGCATCATGCGCAGCGGGTCGTCGGAATAAGTGATGTCGGGGTCGAGTGGGGTGCGGATGGTGAGTTCCTCCAAATCGGCCATTCCGTTGAACGGGTCGACGAAAGTGCCGAAATCGTCTTCGTTGAGGCTAATGGCCATTGCGTTGATGGTGAAGTCGCGGCGGTTCTGGTCGTCTTCCAAGGTGCCGTCCTCCACGACGGGCTTGCGGCTGTTGCGGTCGTACGACTCGCGCCGCGCACCAACAAACTCGACTTCCATGCCTTTGTAATTAATCATCGCCGTGCCGAATGCGCCGTAATATTTGGCTTCCTTCTTGCCGGGCAGCATTGCGGCGACTTTTTTCGCCAAGTTGATGCCGCTGCCAACGGTCACGACATCGATGTCGTTTGAAGGACGGCGAAGCAAAATGTCGCGTACATAACCGCCAATCACATAACTGCGGTAGCCGAGTTGACTGCTCGCCTGTGCGATTACTTTAAAAATCGGGCTTCCTATATGTTTCGTAAAGTCGTATTGCATGATTATGATTTCAGACTGCAAAGTTAGGCTTTTTTTGCATAGACGGGCTGCCTATTGAATGTTTCCTGAACATTCCTTTCGGAAAGTCAATGTCAATGTGCTGTCGTAGAGGACTTTTCGTGTTCTGATTGACTGACTCTTGCCTTCTGGCATGTAAATAAATCGCTGGCTTGTGTTTTCTAGCGGACTCCCAGCGTTTTGCGATTGCCTCCCCAATGCCGGATTGTCGTATGTTGTTTTTTGCTTTTTTTGCCTTCGCGTCACGAAAATCATTATTTTTGCGCAATAAAAAACGTTTTGGAAGTTTCATTAAGCGTGAAGGTTCCAACAGGTATGGCAAGTGTCTTGTCTTGAAGAAAAAATGATTGTCTTATGAAACTCTCCATTTTAGTTCCGAAGCAGACCGATAGGTTGCAGTATATTTTCAATTTGATTCTTGCTGACCTGTTAGGCATTGATTTTGAGATTTATACTGATAATACCAGATTTGCATCGGTTGAAGGACCAAAATTGAACTATGGTTGCGAAAGAGTAGGGGATGAGCTTTGTCAAAAGGCCGTGGGACTGCTCTTTGAGCGTAATATTGTGGAACAAGACGGCAAGACCATTGAGTTTGAAGGCACGAAGGCGCTTTTCCCTGTTTATGGCAGGGATAGCATGCTGCCTTTTGATGTCTTTGCGGCTTCGTTTTATTTGGTTTCGCGTTATGAGGAATATCTGCCCCATGTGTGCGATAAGTTTGGCCGCTTCAAGGCTGAGGCAACCTGGATGTTCGAAAATGGCATGTTACAAAAGCCTTTGGTGAACATCTGGACAATGAAATTGGGAGAAAGATTGAAATCGCAATATTCTGAATTACAGATGAAAAAGCGGAAATTTCGTTTTCTCCCTACTTACGATATTGATGCAGCTTGGTCCTATAAGCACAAGGGCTTTTTGCGTACATCGGCATCTTTCTTGAAGAATTTGGCAGCTCACGACTATAAATTAATAAAGGAGCGTCATCAGGTGCTTTTCCGCCATCGGCAGGATCCTTTCGATTCGTTTGACTTTATTTTCGATTTGCAGAAAAAATACGGCTTGCGATCCATATTCTTCATATTATGTGGCGATTACGATACCAACGACAAAAATGTCTCCATCCGCAACGACGCTTTTCAGGCCTTGATAAAGCGCATTGGCGATTATGCCGACGTTGGCATTCATCCTTCGTTTGCCTCTTATCTTGATTCGGAGAAACTGCACATGGAATTGGAGCGTCTTTCATCGGTGCTGAACCGCGATGTCACAAAGAGCCGCCAACATTTTCTGAGAATGAATTTGCCGCGCAGTTATCAGAAACTCATTGAGTTGGATGTCAAGGATGATTACACGATGGGCTTTGCTTCGCAGGCGGGTTTCCGTGCTGGAATTGCCGATGCGTTTCCGTTTTTCGACTTGGAAAACGATGTCGTCACACCGCTCGTGGTTCATCCGTTCGCCTTGATGGACGGCACGATGCGCGATTACCTGAATCTGAATGTGGATGAATCGTTTGAGCTGGCTTGCCGTTTGGTTGACGAAGTGAAGTCGGTTGACGGGACTTTCATTTATCTGACGCATAACGAGACGCTTGGAGGTGAAAAGCGTTGGACGGGTTGGCCTGAAATGTATGAAAAATTGATACAATATTGCTTGAAATAAGATGATCAAGTATTTGCTCCACAGTGAAATAGACAAGGAAAAATGGGATGCTTGCATCCATGATTCAGAAAACGGTCTGGTGTATGCGTATTCATGGTATCTGGATGTCATTCATCCCGGCTGGGAGGCTTTGGTGAAAGATGATTACCTTGCCGTCATGCCTCTTACCGGTGGAAATAAATTCGGCATTAATTATCTGTTTCAGCCTTTCTTCGCGCAACAGTTAGGCATCTTTTTGCCTGAATGCATAAAGCTGAAAGACAGCGAGTTTATAGATGCAATTCCTGAAAAATTCCGTTTCATTGAAATCAGGCTCAACGCCTTGAATGCTTTGCCGCCGACAGTGAAAAATCAGGAAAGCCACAACAATTTCCTGCTTTTCCTTGATGCTCCTTACGAGTTCCTGCGAAGCCATTATCACACCAACACGAAACGCAATCTGGCCAAAGCCGAAAACAATCATCTTCGTTTGGTGAAAGATGTTGATATTGATACTGTTATAGATTTATTCCGTGCAAATCGCGGTGCAACGGTCACGCATTGGGGCGATGCCGAATATGCGCGTCTGCAACGCCTGTCGGCAGAAGCGATGAAAAGGGAGAACGCATTCATTTTTGGTGTTGCATCGGCTGATTCTGACGAAATCGTCTGTGGCGCGCTTTTTATGAAAAACAAAGGCCGCATCACATTCCTGTTTTCAGGTTGCAGCGGAAAAGGCAAGTCGCTGCAAGCCATGACTTTCCTGTTGGACAGTGTGGTTCGTAAGTTTTGCAACGCGCAAAATGTCCTCGATTTCGAAGGGTCCGACAATGTCAATCTGGCCCGTTTTTACGAAGGTTTTGGCAGTGAAAATTTTGCATATCAAAGTTACACGATCAACAGAATGTCGTTTTTGGGCCGTATTCTGCTTCGCATTTGGAAGAAAATTTAGGCATTTGGCACTAAATCTGCCTTCCGTTTCCCTTTATTTATTATTTTTGGAGCCTGAAAATTCAAATCGTTATGAAAGTAAACATCTTAGGCTTGCAAGACAGTGTTTTCAACCAGTTTTTGTCGGAAATCCGCGATGCGGAGATTCAGAAAGACCGAATGCGTTTTCGCCGCAATCTGGAACGTTTGGGCGAGATTATGGGTTATGAAATCAGCAAAACGCTTGAATATGAGCAAATTGAAGTGACAACGCAATTGGGCATTAAGGAGATGCGCGTTTTGAAGGAACAACCTGTCATTGCCACGATTCTTCGTGCAGGTTTGCCTTTCCATAATGGTATCCTGAATGTGTTCGACCATGCTGACAATGCCTTTATCGCAGCTTACCGCAAATACGACAAAAATGAGGATTTCGAAATCAAGGTGGAATATTATTCCTCGCCAGATGTTGATGGCCGTACCTTGATTCTTTGCGACCCGATGCTGGCTACGGGCGAATCGCTGGTGAAGACCCTGCATGGCTTGCTGAATGATGAAATGGAGCCAAAGCAGATTCACATTGTGGTGGTCATTGCCAGCGCCGAAGGCCTTGAATATGTGAAGCGATCCCTTTCACGGATGCCTGTGACAATTTGGGTAGGTGCTGTCGATGAGGAACTTACGGCACATGCATACATCGTTCCAGGTTTAGGCGATGCCGGCGATTTGGCATTTGGCGAAAAGATGTAATGGGAATCATGCTGCCTTAACCTTGAATTTTAACTTTGGATTAATAAGTCATTCCTTATGAAAAAAATAAAACGCGACGCTTTTGGATCAAAATTCGGTATCATTGCTGCAGCAGCAGGATCCGCAGTGGGTTTGGGAAACATTTACCGTTTCCCTTGCGAATTGGGCGATAATGGCGGTGCCGCTTTTCTGTTGGTTTATCTTGTCATCGTGCTGGTACTGGGCGTTCCTGTGATGCTTTCGGAATTGGTCATCGGACGGCGCTCGCAGTCCGATGCGGTTGGTTCGTTCAAGAAACTTGCACCCAAAACGGCTTGGCCTATAGTGGGTTATATGGGCGTTATCTGTGGTTTCATCATTTTGGCATTCTATTCCACGATTTCAGGCTGGACGTTGGAATATATCTATAAGTCATTGATGAACGGCTTCCATGGAAAGGATTTGACCATTTTGGAACAAGAGTTTTCCGATTTTCATAACATGGGTTGGAAAAACGTGATGTGGCA
>JAZQPN010000116.1:0-5663 GCA_045628585.1 Bacteroidales bacterium
AGTCTGCCCGAAATAAAATGGAAGGAAATGGTCGCCAACCTCGAGAAAGCGCAAGCCGCCTACGACCTCGCTCTTTCGATGACCAACGAGAACAACCTTTACGCGCCTTTCGGAGGCACCGTCACGGATTTGAATGTCGAAATCGGGCAAAACATCACACCTTTGATTCCCATTGCACGGCTCATCAATACCGATGGCCTTGCCGTCAGGATTGCCGTTCCCGAAAACGAAATTGCGAACATCCATCTTGGTGATTTGGCCACCATTACCATTCCCGCATTGGGCGACACGGTCGTTGAAGGGAGCGTCACCGAAAAGAGCATGACGGCATCGCTTATGGCGCACAGTTATCCCGCCAAAGTCAGCCTCGCGAACTGCATCAAGGGCCTCGCGCCTGGCATGATTGGGAAAGTCGCCATGAAAGCCGACATCAGCAACGGCATCGTGATTCCTGCCAATGCAGTGCTCATCAACAACGAAGGCAAGTTCGTCTGGATTGTGAAAGATGGTTGCGCGACACGCCGCCAAATTACCATTACCGGCTATTCGGGCAAGGGCGTCGTGGTGGGCAGCGGTCTCGGCATCGGCGACCATGTCATCACTGAAGGCTATCAGAAAATCAGCGAAGGAATGAAAGTCTCCGAATATGAAAAAGATTAAGGACAAAGGACTTATCGCCAGTTGCATCCGCCACCAGCGCATCGTTCTGCTGGTTATACTCGCCATCGTCGCCTTTGGCGTGTATGCCCTCATCGACATGAAAAAAGATGAGTTTCCGGCTTTCACCATCAGGCAAGGCATTGTGGCGGGCATTTATCCGGGTGCCAATTCCGAAGAGGTTGAAGAACAGCTGACTAAGCCGCTCGAACAGATACTTTATGCCATGCCCGAAGTAGATAGGAAAGGCACCTATTCCGTTTCAAAAGACGGACTTTGCTACGTTTACGTCAGCCTCGACCTTTCGGTGAAAGACAAAGATGCTACATGGTCGAAAATCAGACATAAACTCAACGAATCCAAGACATTAAGTTTTCCCGTTGGCGTTTTGGCGTTGGCCGTCATTGATGATTTCGGCGACACCTCTTCCCTGCTCATCGCAATGGAATCGGACGACAAGACCTACCGCGAAATGCACGGCTACACCGAAGACCTAACCCGCCGCCTGCGCGACATTCCCGAAATGGGCAATGTGAGGGTGATGGGCGAGCAGACCGAAGAAATCGCCGTCACCATTGACAAGGAAAAGCTTTCGTTTTACGGCATCAGCCCAAAAACGCTGATGCTGCAATACGCCACGCAAGGCCTGCAAACCACGACCGGTTCCTTCAAAACCGATGATTTCGACTTCGACCTCCACATTCAGAACCCCATTGTTTCCGAACAGGAACTCGAAGACCAAATCATTTACTCCGACCCGGCAGGCAACACCATCCGCCTGCGCGATGTGGCCACCGTTGAACGCCGTTACGCCGAACCTTCTAAAGTGGTGAATTACAACGGCAACAACGCCCTCATCATCTCCGTCGAGATGCGCAAAGGCTACAACATCGTCGCTTTCGGCAACGAAGTGGAGAAGGTGCTAACCGCGTTCCAATCCACCCTGCCCGACAGCGTGAAGATGTTCCGCATCACCGACCAGCCGAAAGTGGTCAAGAAATCCGTCAACTCGTTTTTGCGCGATTTGGTCATTTCGATGTTGGTCGTCATCATCGTCATGCTGATGCTCTTCCCCCTGCGCACCGCCTTGATTGCCAGTTCGGGACTTCCCGTCTGCACCGCCATCAGCATCGCATTGATGTATATTTTTGGCATTGAGCTGAATACCGTCACCTTGGCGGCGCTCATTGTCGTGTTGGGCATGATTGTCGATGACTCCATTATTAATATAGATGGCTACATCGACAAACTGAGCCAAGGCTACGAACCTTTCGAGGCCGCCACCAAAAGCGCCCGCGAACTGTTCATGCCCATGCTCATCGCCACCAGCGCCATAGCCTGCATGTTCTTCCCCATGACGCGCATCATCACGGGACCTTTGGGCGAATTCGTGCAACTGTTTCCCTGGACCGTCGCCTTCTCGCTCATGTCGTCGCTAGCCTACGCCATGCTCGTGATTCCCGCCTTGGAAATCAAGTTCATCAAACCCGATACCGAGACACGGCAAATCAGCAAATTCGAGCGCGGACAAATCCGTTTCTTCCACACCCTGCAAGGCCTTTACGACAAAATGCAGAGCCACTGTTTCAAGCACCCGCATTTCACCATCGGTTTGGGCGTTGTTTCCATCGTTTTAGGCATACTGATGTTCCTCGCGCTCAACGTGCAGATGATGCCGATGGCCGACCGCGACTGCTTTGCCATCGAGATACGTCTGCCCGAAGGCAGCAGTCTGCAAGAAACCACACACATCAGCGATTCGCTGCAAGGCATGTTATTGAAAGACAAACGTGTAACTTCCGTAACTGCATTCATCGGCGAAACCGCGCCACGTTTCCACGTGACCTATTCGCCCAGCATCCCCGCCAAAAACCTTTCGCAGCTGATTGTAAACACCAAATCGAAGCAAGACACGGAAGACCTGCTGAAAGAAATGGACGACAAATACGCCTATTACTTCACCAATGCCCATGTGCGATTCCGCCAAATGGACTATCAAGCCGTCAGCAATCCCGTGGAGGTTTACGTTTATGGTGATGATTATGCCAAGACCTCAATTGTTGCGCAACAAATCAAGGATTACATGCTCACCTTAGACAACGAACTGCGTTGGGTTCATTCCGACTACGACGAGTTCACCCCATCGGTAGGCGTCACCATGAAACCCGAAGAAAGCGCACGTTTAGGGCTCACCAAAGGCATCCTTTCACTCGAATTAGCCTCAAGCCTTGGCGGGCAACCGCTCACCACAATTTGGGAAGACGGCAGAAACATTCCCGTGAAGCTCTATGCGGAAAACAACTGCGATACCGATGATTATGAATCCATCAGCAACCAACTGATTCCGACCATGACGCCTGGGCTTAGCGTGCCGCTGCGGCAAGTCGCCGACATCAGCCCCGAATGGCATCCTGCAAAACTCATCCACCGCGACGGTAAAAACGTGATTACCGTAGGCGCCGACATGAAATTCTGGAAACCACAGACCGTGAGCATGAAGAAAATCCAGACCTTCATCAACAGCGAAATCACCCCCAATTTGCCCGAAGGCGTGAGCATTGAATATGGTGGACTCTCATCGCTCAACACGGGCGTCATTCCTGAAATTCTTTGGAGCCTGATTGCCGCCGTTGCCGTCCTGCTCATCTTCTTAGTGGCTTATTTCAAGAAACTCAACTTGGCCGTTCTCACCTTGGGTTCCAGCACTTTGTGCATGTTCGGCGCTTTCTTTGGCGAGTGGCTTTTCGGCCTCGATTTCGGCATGACCTCTGTGCTTGGCATCGTCAGTCTCATCGGCATCATCGTCCGCAACGGCATTGTGATGTACGAATACGCCGAGACCCTCCGCACCGACGAAGGCCTCACGCCGCACGATGCCGCCATGAAAGCCGGCAGTCGCCGTATGCGACCCATCTTCCTCACCTCCGCCACAACCGCCTTGGGCGTCATCCCAATGATTATCAGCCGCAACCCACTTTGGATGCCGATGGGCGTCGTCATTTGCTTTGGCGTGGTGCTCTCCATGGTCATCATCCTTGCCGTGATGCCCGTAATGTATTGGCAAATCTTTAAGAATAGTTAGCATGAAAAAACACCTCATATTATTTTTGGCCTTGCTTCTGGCCGCAAGTCTCAAAGCGCAAGACAACGACACCTTGCAGCGCCTTTCGGTTCAGGATTGCATCGACTTGGCCTTGAAAAACAACATCCCCTTGCAGAATGCAAGGCTGCAAACCGAAGAGGCACAAGCCGTGAAAGATGCCGCCCAAGCGGAATATTTCCCCACCGTCAAGGCACAGGCATTGGCTTTCGATGCCAAGAATCCGCTCATCAATTTCGGCATTGATGACATTGATAATGCACTAATTAGACAGACTTTGCACAACCTGATTTCAGAATACGGCTATCTGTGGGGCTATGACGACGAAATTTCATACATCAGAAACGGTACGGTTGCAAACCTGATGGTCACTGAACCCATTTATGCCGGTGGTCGCATCCGCAACGGCAACCGTTTGGCGAAATTGGGCATCGAAGCCGCCGACCTGCAAACGAAAATCAAGGAAGACGAAGTGATGCAGCAAACCGAATGCCTGTATTGGCAAATCGTTTCCTTGCAGGAGAAAATCAGCACTTTGGATGAACTCGACATGCTCTTAGACACGCTGAACAAAGACCTGAAAGGCGCCATTGATGCGGGACTAGCCTTGCCCAACGACCAATTCAAAGTCTCGATAAAGCAAAACGAAAGCCGCCTGAACCGCAAAAAGGCCGAAGACGGCATCACGATGCTGAAAATGCTCTTGACGCAATACATCGGAATAGAAGCCAATAATCTTATTCTCACTGACACGCTCAGCATGGAAACTTCACCTTTGGCCACCTGCTGCAACGTAAGCGATGCCGTCAGCAAGCGCAATGAAACCCAACTGCTCGACCTTTCCATCAAAGCCGAAAAACTGAAAAAGAAAATGACTTTGGGCGAAGCCTTACCCTCGCTCGTGGTCGGCGGAAGCGTCAACTACAACACGGTTTTCGAGCATCCGAAACCCAACGCCATGGTCTTCGCCATGCTGCAAGTGCCTATCACCGACTGGTACAAGACAAGCTGTAAGTTGAAAAAGCACGACATCGAAGCCGAAATGGCACAAAACCAACAGCGCGACCTCACCGAACAGATGGAACTGCAAACCAAACAGGCCTGGTTCGAATTGCAGCAAAGCTGGATGCGCATCGAGCTGGCACGCACCTCGTTAGGCGAAGCTGAAGCCAACCTGAAAATGGCCAACGATTATTACGAGGCCGGCATCACTACCCTTTCAGAAGTCCTCGAAGCCCAGACCCTGCTCAAGCAAAGCCGCGACGAACTCACCGACAGCCGCATTGATTACAGAATTAATTTGATGAAATATCGGATGCTGAATAAGGAATAAACCTACAATCACTTGTCCGGATAAGCAATCCTAACGTGATAGATGCTCATCAGTTTCTTTTTCAGCACCTTCTTGATGGTTTCGAAGTCGCGCAAAGTCAAGTCGGTGTTATTGAACTGACCCGCTTCGGTCTGTTTGGCAATGATGTTATCCACCAAATCACTGATACTCTTTTCCGTAGGTTCTTTCAGGCTTCGCGATGCCGCCTCGATGGAATCGGCCATCATCAGCACGGCCGTTTCGCGCGAGAATGGCTCCGGACCATGGTAGGTGAAAGGCGTCGGGTCGACATACGCGCCCTCACCTTGTTCCTTTTGTTCCATGATGTAGAAATAATCCGTGCGGCGCGTACCGTGGTGCGTGCGGATGAAATCGATTATTTGTTCCGGCAGTTTCGCCTCGTGCGCCATTTCGATGCCGTCCAAGACATGAGAAATGATGATTTGCGCACTTTCAACATTTGAAATGTCGTTATGCGAATTATATCCATTACGCTGATTTTCTGTGAAATACAACGGATTCTTCATCTTTCCAATGTCATGATACAAGGCACCTGTTCGTGCCAAAAGCGCA
>JAZQPN010000117.1:0-2534 GCA_045628585.1 Bacteroidales bacterium
GGCGAAATGAACATACACAGCACAAAACAAACTACAGCAAGAGCAATTCCTGCCTTGCCGATGGAATGTTTTTCAATGTGTAATATGTTATTATTCAACTTCTTAAAAATATTCTCTCATTTACATTTTACCAAATAATACAATTTGCAAAAATAACAATTTATTTAATATCACCCACAAAAAAAATTTTTTAATATAAAATAAGGCAATAATATACTTTTAGACCCCAAATGAAAGATGTTGCTTGGAAAAAGCCGAAAGGCTGGCTTGAATCGAGCGGTTGCGAGATTCAAAGGTGGAAAGAGAAAGGTTTTGCGGGTTTTGTATGTTTTGGTCATAAAAAGGTCAAATTGTATATTATTGCCCAAATTTTACATATAATAGTTCCCGCCACGCATCGGGAACTTCAAGACACAAAAATGCGTCACTCTACACACTTTTCTGTTTCCAATTATGCAACAAAATGAATCAAATCAATGCCGAAAGTTCGGTTTTCAAGCTATCGACGGAACAGAAAACGATGCCGTGGATGCCCAAAGCCCTTGCACCTTCAATGTTGTTCACATTGTCGTCGATAAAGACGCTTTCTTCAGGTTTTATGTCAAAACGGCGGAGCGCTGTCTGAAAGATTTTCGCATCGGGTTTCATCACCTTTTCCCTGCCAGAAATCACCATGTCTTCCATCAAATCCAGAACCGGATATTTCGGACGAATCATCGCAAAAGTCTCCACCGACCAATTCGAGAGGCCAAAAATGCGGAATCCCATGTCCTTCAGCTCCTTGACATAATCCTCCATGCCCGCAATTTGCCCACTGAGCATTTTCTCAAACTCGTCGTAATACATCCTGATTTCCTTTTCCCATTCGGGATACTGCGCAATGAGTTCAGCCGTACCTTCGGCCACTGGCTTTCCAGCATCGTGCTGGGCATTCCAAGGATATGTGCAAATGTTGGTCAGAAACCATTCGGCTTTCTCCACATCGCCGAAATAAGGATCATACAAATAATGCGGATTCCAGTCCAAAAGGACGCCGCCAAAATCGAAAATGATGTTTTTTATCATAAGTAACTATTCAGAATAAGCTTCAATTTGGATTTCGAGGCTGCGAGACTTCGGGACTTCGAGGTTGCAGGACTTCGAGATGTCCAGTAATCCCAACGATTCCGTTGTCGCGCATCCACGCGACCTTGATGCCCCGTTTTCTATATGTAAACTAATTTTTCTCACTTATAATATAAAATAGGTGTAACTACAGCAAAGCGAAAAACGAAAGGCAAAAGCCGAGAATGGCAACAATGGCCATGATGCCAAGCAATGTGCCGAGACAGCCCCATTTGCGGTCGCCATCAGGCAGTTTGTCAGAAATCAGGCAACAAATCAAGCCAATCAAAGGCGTGAAAATGGCCGAAAGCAAAAAAGCCCAGCCGAAGCCAATGCGCCTACGGGCTCCAACTAATCCGACTAAAACTGCTAATAATGAATCTGTTACAAGACCAAAGATTAAGAGTGAAAGTGTCATCGTTTACTGAATTTAAGTGCAAAATTATCAAATTTTCGCAATATGATTTTTTTTAATGTTTTTTTCCTTATTTTTACATCCCATTAATACAAAACAAAATGACCGATTCAATTGAAATAGAACAACATCCGTTTAAACCCTTTTTGCCATCAAATGCAAAAGTGCTGTTTATGGGCAGTTTTCCAACGTCGAAAAGCCGCTGGTGCATGGATTTCTACTACCCTAATTTCATCAACGACCACTGGCGTATCGAAGGCGAAGTGTTTTTCGGCGACAAGAATCATTTTGTCGACCTGAAAAAAAAGTCGTTCAAGAAAAATGAAATCATGGATTTCCTGA
This sequence comes from Bacteroidales bacterium, assembly GCA_045628585.1. Lineage (GTDB taxonomy): Bacteria > Bacteroidota > Bacteroidia > Bacteroidales > F082 > Limimorpha. The sequence continues at coordinate 1,862 of JAZQPN010000117.1, forward strand.
AAGAGAAAGGCATAGCCTTCTACGACACGGCATCAGCCGTGCGCCGACTGAAAGAAAACGCATCGGATAAGTTTTTAGAAATTGTGGAAGCAACTGACATTCATGCTTTGCTGCGGCAGATTCCCGAATGTCACGCCATAGCCGCAACGGGCGAAAAAGCCACACAGACAATTTGTGACTATTTCAAAATCAACGAATTGCCAGCAGTTGGCGGTTCTGTTGCCATACCTGGTTATGAAGATTTGCGATTGTACCGATTGCCATCATCTTCCCGCGCCTTTCCTTTGGCTTTCGAGAAAAAAGTTGAGGCTTACAGGGCATTTTTTAAAGAGCTATTTATACTGTAATAATGACTGGCTCATGCTTCGTGTACGGCAGGAATTTCCCAAACACGTCGCTCATTTTCAGTTTCATGAAACAAGTCTTGGTGCCATCGGTGCAGGCAAACATTTCGCGCTCGGCAACATCCTTGTCGATAACGGCTGTGATTGTGTTTTCCTTGTCGTTGATGAGACTTAATAAAGTCGTTGCGCCCATCGGCGTGCCCAACTTTTCCAACAGCATTTCCTGCGGAGCAAACGAGACGCGCGAAATGCCCAATGCGCCACAGAAATCCTTGGTAATGAAAGGCTTTTCGGCAGTCGTAACAAACAAATGGAAACGCGTTTGCTGA
>JAZQPN010000118.1:0-1563 GCA_045628585.1 Bacteroidales bacterium
CCAAATGAAAAATGTTGCTTGGAAAAAGCCGAAAGGCTGGCTTGAATCGAGCGGTTGCGAGATTCAAAGGTGGATAGAGAAAGGTTTTGTGGGTTTTGTATGTTTTGGTCATAAAAAGGTCAAATTGTATATTATTGCCAAAACATGTAACTGTTTATAGTCAAACTTCTATTTGGGTTTCGAGGCCGCGAAACTGCTGTGTTTTCACATTTCCGCGACCTTGATGCCCCGTTTTCTTCAGTTTATCTTTTGGATGATCAGAATCCTAAGATTTTATCCAGTTGTTTGCTCATGTCGTCGGCTTTCTGCTCAAGCTGTTCGCGGATGGTTTCCTTGACGGCTTTCTGAGCCAGGTCGTGAGAATAGTAAATCACGGTGCGGACTTCGGTGTTGCCGTTTTTCAAGTCGCGGTACATGGTGACAGGAATCAGCACGCGGCTCAGGCGTTGTGAAACGAGGTTCTTGCTGGCGGCAACGCTTTCCGCTAACGAAGCGGCCTGCTTGTCGTTCAACTGCTTGTTTGCCAGTTTGGTATCAATCAGTTCGGTGACTTCAGTCGAAATCTTTCCAGCCAAATCGAGTTTCGCCAGTTCGGTAGCCTGGAACAAGGCGGCATCGAAAGTTTCGCCTGTGGTCATGGCCTCGCCGGCAATGAACTTAGGATAACCGTTCTCGTCTTTCTCCAGCCGATAGTTGTATGATTCCTTCAGCTGCATTGCCAACGGCAAATTGCCCGGGGCGACCGTCCAGCCTTGTTTCTTCAAGGCTTTCACATCCTTCGAAATTAATTTCTGCGCCTCTTTCTGGTCTTTGCTCAAGCCACGGCTGCTGCCGCATGAAGTTGCCATAATCAGCGAAACAATCATCATTACGAATACGCTTAACTTTTTCATTTCAGTTTTCCTTTCAATTTTAATTGTTATTACTATGTTTGTTTGTCATTTGTCCAATAGAGTCCTCCAGCTTTCATTATTAGTCCGAAAAAACGCAAATTTTTCTCGATTTTCTGCAAAAAAAGGAAAACCGTGAAAAGCGCTTGCTGCGAAGCCAAGCCCATTCACGGTTTTCGTGCCTGAATCACAAGCGGTTATCGGTTGTAATCCTGAACGAGACGGACTGAGTAGCCATAGTGACGTCCTATATTTGATGTTATTTGCTCTAAAGTGCCATTGGCAAATCCCAGAGAATTTGCCCTGTTATTAGCGACAGGGGTTATTGACCAATAGTTTCCGTCGCTGCCGACTGTCACATTTGTTCCTTCGCGTTTGCCGCATGCCGGTAAGAACACGGCTCCATTCTGCTCCATTAGTGCCCATTGGCTGGCGGTATAAGAATTCGAGATGTATGAGTTTTGTTCCGGATTAAACGTGATTCCGGCTGGCAGTTCCCAGTTGTCAGGCAGCAATATCAGGCCTCTGACGTCATCCACTTTGCCAAGCGATCGTTTCAGATTGTAATCAGGACGAGATTCTAGGACATATCTCCATTCCTCTTTAGTCAGGGTGCGCCAAATTCCGGTTTGGTTGCCGCCATTGCTGATTGCATTGAGAACGCCCCAGTCGT
>JAZQPN010000119.1:0-2857 GCA_045628585.1 Bacteroidales bacterium
ACGACCTTTTCACCGAGTGCATCGGCCAAGTCGCGTGCCTTACCTAAAAGTTCGTAAGCTACGGACTGGATCATACCGCCGCGCTGTTCTGCGAACACATAAACGTTTTTATAATCTTTGATATCCATGGCTAAACTTTTAGATTATATGTTTCTCTTTCAACTTGTTAACAATAAGTTCAACGGCTTCTTCTTCGCTCACTTCGTGAACTTCGCCTGGAGCCTTCATAGCCTTCGGGAAGGATTGGAACACCTTTGTAGGCGAGCCTTTCAGACCGAGTCTTTCTTCATCGACATCGAGTTTGTCGGCACCCCACACTTCGACTTCCTTGTCATAAGCTTCAACGATGCCGCTGACAGTCATATAACGAGGTTCGAAAGCTGATGCGAGGACGGTGAGGACGCATTTGCCTTCAACTTCGAGGACTTGGATGCTGTCTTCGTTCTCTTTCTTCACGATGAGGTTGTCGCCTTTGCGTTCAGCGTCCATGACGTATGAAACCTGTGGAAGGCAGAGGTGTTCAGCCATTTCAGGACCGACTTGTGCGGTATCACCATCGATAGCCTGACGGCCGGCAATGATGAGGTCGTAGTCCATAGTCTTGATGGCACCAGCCAAAGCGTATGAGGTGGCGAGAGTATCAGCACCAGCGAATTTTCTATCACTCAGCAAGATAGCTCTGTCAACGCCCATAGCGAAAGCTTCGCGCAAAATCACGTCTGCTTGCGGAGGACCCATTGAAATAACGGTAACGTTAGCGCCGTACTTGTCTTTGAAACGGAGAGCCAGTTCGAGGCCGCCCTTGTCGTCAGGGTTCATGATGCTCGGAACGCCTTCACGGATAAGGGTGTTCTTTACTGGATCGATTTTGATTTCGGTAGTATCCGGAACTTGTTTGATACAAACTATAATATTCATACTCTTCCCTCCTATTATTTAAACAATTGACCAGCGATAACCATTCTCTGGACTTCTGAAGTGCCTTCGTAGATTTCCGTAATCTTGGCGTCGCGCATCATGCGTTCAACCGGATATTCACGGGTGTAGCCGTAACCGCCGTGGAACTGGACAGCCTTTGTGGTGACTTCCATTGCAGTTTCGGCAGCAAACAGCTTAGCCATAGCAGCATCAGCTGAATAAGGCAGTTTCATATCCTTCTTCCAAGCAGCACTGCGGACCAACAGACGGGCAGCCTCGACCTTAGTCTTGAGGTCAGCCATCTGGAACTGCGTGTTCTGGAATTGAGAGATTGACTTACCGAATTGCTTACGTTCCTTGGTGTACTTAACAGTTTCGTCCATAGCACCTTGAGCGATACCCAAAGCCTGTGAAGCGATACCAATACGGCCACCGTCCAAAGTCTTCATGGCAATGCCGAAGCCCTTACCAAGCTGACCGAGAAGGTTTTCCTTCGGAACTTCGCAGTTTTCGAAAATCAATTCGCAAGTGGCTGAACCACGGATACCCATCTTCAGTTCCTTCTTACCGATTGAGAAACCTGGCATACCTTTTTCAACGATGAAAGCGGAAATGCCCTTGTTGCCCTTCGATTTGTCGGTCATTGCCATCACGATGAACACATTTGCGTATGAAGCATTGGTGATGAAAATCTTCGAACCGTTGAGAATCCATTTGTCGCCAGCGTCAACAGCCGTTGTCTGCTGCATGGCGGCATCGGTACCGGCATTAGGCTCGGTCAGACCGAAAGCGCCAATCCATTCGCCAGAAGCGAGTTTCGGCAAATATTTCTGTTTCTGTTCTTCGGTGCCGTTTTCCAAGATTGGAGCCATACACAGTGAAGTATGGGCTGAAACGATGACACCTGTTGTTGCGCAAACGCGCGACAGTTCTTCAACTGCCATGATGTACATTTGTACTGTACCGCCTGCACCGCCGTATTCTTTCGGAATCGGAATGCCCATGATGCCCAACTTGCCCATCTTTTCGACGGTTTCCATTGGGAAGCGTTCCTGTTCGTCAACTTCAGCGGCCAAAGGCTTAACTTCATTCTCAGCAAATGAACGGATCATCTGCAAGAAGAGTTGTTCTGTCTTTGAATAACTAAAATCCATTATTTTTTTATTTCAATAAATTAATACTTGTAGAATCCTTCACCAGTTTTACGTCCGAGCAGACCTGCGCGAACCATCTTTCTCAGCAATGGATGAGGACGATACTTAGGATCGCCAAATTCGTTGTAGAGGACTTCCATGATAGCGAGGTTGACATCGTTACCGATAAGGTCGGCCAATGCGAGCGGGCCCATTGGATGGTTGGCACCCAGCATCATGCACTTGTCGATGTCTTCAGCGCTTGCGATACCGTCAGCGAGGATGCCGACAGCTTCGTTAATCATAGGAATCAAAATGCGGTTGACCACAAAACCAGGAGCTTCATTGACTTCGACAGGAGTCTTGCCGATTGAAGTTGACAGGTCGACGATGGTCTTGCACACTTCAGCTGAAGTGAGCTGTCCCTTGATGACTTCAACCAAAGCCATACGGTCGGCTGGGTTGAAGAAGTGCATGCCGATGAACTGAGAAGGACGGCTTGTGCAAGCTGCAATCTCAGTGATTGACAGTGATGAAGAGTTGGTAGCGAAGATGGTTTCAGGTTTGCAGATCTTGTCGAGTTCTGTGAACACATCCTTCTTCAGCTGCATTTCTTCAACAGCAGCCTCAATGACGAGGTCGGCATCAGCGAATGTAGCGTAATCAGTTGTCGTGCTGATGTTTGCCATGATGGCATCCATAGCATCCTGAGCAATCTTGCCCTTTTCGACGAGCTTTGCATAGCCCTTCGAAATGGAAGCCATAGCCTTATCGAGGCTGGCTTGTGTACGGCTCTTCATGACGAC
>JAZQPN010000120.1:0-5331 GCA_045628585.1 Bacteroidales bacterium
CGACATTGCGACTTGCTATTCCAATCCGGCCAAAGCCGAAAAGGAATTGGGCTGGAAAGCGCAGTTCGGCCTTGAGGAAATGTGCCGCGACGCTTGGAACTGGCAGAAAAACAATCCGGAAGGGTATTAAATAGAAAATCAAAATATTACAATATGAAAGGCATCGTTCTCGCCGGCGGATCCGGCACACGGCTTTACCCTATCACAAAGGGCGTAAGCAAACAAATGCTTCCAATCTACGACAAACCGATGGTTTACTATCCGATTTCAGCTTTGATGTTGGCTGGAATCCGTGATATTCTCATCATCTCAACGCCTATGGATTTGCCAGGCTTCAAGCGTCTGCTTGGCGACGGCTCCGATTATGGCGTTCATTTTGAGTATGCAGAACAGCCTTCGCCTGATGGTTTGGCGCAGGCATTCATCATCGGTGAAAAATTCATCGGCGATGACTGCGCTTGCTTGGTTTTGGGCGATAACATCTTCTACGGCAATGGCTTCACGACACTTCTGAAAGAAGCCGTCCGCACTGCCGAAGAAGACAAGAAAGCTACCGTTTTCGGCTATTGGGTTGCCGATCCGGAACGTTACGGCGTGGCCGAATTCGATAAGGAAGGCAACTGCATTTCGATTGAAGAAAAGCCAAAGCAACCGAAGAGCAATTATGCCGTGGTGGGATTGTATTTCTATCCAAACAAAGTTGTCGGTGTGGCAAAGACTATCAAGCCTTCGGCACGTGGCGAATTGGAAATCACAACAGTCAACCAGCGCTTTTTGGAAGATGGCGAACTGAAGGTCCAGACTTTGGGCCGTGGCTTCGCTTGGCTTGACACAGGAACGCACGATTCGCTGAGCGAGGCTTCTACTTTTGTCGAAGTCATAGAAAAGCGTACGGGTCTGAAAGTCGGTTGCTTGGAAGGCATCGCCTACCGCAAAGGCTGGATTACTGAAGAAAGAATGCGCCAGATTGCGCAGCCGATGATTAAGAACGAATACGGTCAGTATTTGCTTCGCGTCATCGACGAAATGAAAGCTACGGGAAAAGAAAATTTGGATTAAAACCGAACACGGATAGCACGGATTTTCACGGATGACATTTCTCTTTTCTCAGACTCATATTTTAATCCAATGGATTTGATTTATTCTAATGAAAGTTTTGCCATTAGGGGCGCAGTTATGAAAGTCTATAACACTTTAGGTTGTGGATTTCTGGAAGCGGTTTATCAAGAGGCATTGGCAATTGAGTTGGAGAAAAGAAATATCCCATTCGAAAGAGAAAAAGAACTGTCGATTTTTTATGAAGGGCACCTTTTACAAAAGAAATATTTTGCTGATTTCGTGTGTTTTGACAAAATAATTGTTGAATTGAAAGCTGTAAAGGAATTGGATGACTCACATCGATCTCAGATTTACAATTATTTGAAAGCTACAGGATTTAAATTGGGTCTTTTGATAAACTTTGGCAATTATAAGAAAGTTGAAATAGAACGAAGAGTATTATAATAAACGAACACGGATAGCACGGATTTTCAAGGAAGAAAAAATCCGTTAAATCCGATAAATCCGTGTTCAATAAAAACAGTGTTCCAAATGAATTACAAACGAACAATCATCATCACAGGCGGTGCCGGTTTCATCGGCTCACATGTCGTCCGCCTTTTTGTCAACAAATATCCTGAATATAGAATCATCAACCTCGATAAGCTGACTTACGCTGGCAATCTCGCCAACCTCAAGGACATTGAGAACAAGCCGAATTACCGCTTTGTCAAGATGGACATCTGCGACTTTGAAGGTGTCTATCAGCTGATGCAGGAAGAACATGTGGATGGCATCATTCATCTCGCCGCCGAGAGCCATGTCGACCGCAGCATCAAGGACCCGTTCACCTTTGCGCAGACCAATGTGATGGGCACCTTGAGCATGCTGCAGGCCGCCAAACTGTATTGGGAATTGCTGCCCGAAAAATGGGAAGGCAAGCGTTTCTATCACATTTCGACTGACGAAGTGTATGGCGCTTTGGAAATGACACATCCGCAAGGCATTGTGCCGCCTTTCACGACTAAGGCTTCGTCAGGCGAACATCATTTGGCCTATGGCGAAAAGTTCTTCACCGAAGACTTGAAATACCAGCCACACAGCCCGTACAGTGCCGCCAAGGCAAGTTCCGACCATTTTGTCCGTGCTTTCCACGACACTTACGGAATGCCTACCGTGGTGACGAACTGCTCCAACAATTACGGCCCTTATCAGTTCCCGGAGAAACTCATTCCATTGTTTATCAATAATATCCGACACCGCAAACCATTGCCCGTTTATGGCAAGGGCGAAAATGTGCGTGACTGGCTCTTCGTCGAAGACCACGCCCGCGCCATCGACTTGATTTTCCACGAAGGAAAAGTTGCCGAAACCTACAACATCGGTGGTTTCAACGAATGGAAAAACATTGACATCATCCACGTCTTGATAAAGACCGTTGACCGTCTTTTGGGTCGTCCAGAAGGTGAAGACGAAGACCTGATAACTTACGTCACTGACCGAGCCGGACACGATATGCGCTATGCCATTGATTCCACGAAATTGCAGAAGGAATTAGGCTGGGAGCCATCCTTGCAGTTTGAGGAAGGCATAGAAAAGACCGTCTGCTGGTATCTCGACAATCAGGAATGGATGGATAATGTCACCTCTGGCGATTATCAAAAGTATTACGAGGATATGTATAAGAACAGGTAATATAACCAAAACATCCAAAACTTTCAAAACATCCTATTAGATTATGCGCCGTCACCCAACTGGGTTGACGGCGGCTGGCAACTTACGTTGCTTTTGGGATTTAAAAAAGAAAATGTTTTGTGAGTATTATTGTTTTGGTAGAATAATATGCATTGCAAGCAAAAATGAAGCAAATCCAGGAACTGAAAGATTATTGCTACGATGTAATTGGTGCCATCCATGAAGTTCACAAGGAATTAGGTGCAGGATTGAATGAATATGTCTACCAAGAAGGTCTAAAAATTGAGCTTCTGAAAGAGACATTCCCTTTGAGAAAGAAGTGACATTTCACCCACATTATCATGGAATCATAATGGAAGCCACTTACAGACTAGATTTTCTTGTTAAAGGTAATATCGTTGTTGAACTAAAGTCTGTCACAGAATTATGTGATGAAAACAGAGCACAATTATTCAATTATATGAGACTTTGCAATGCTGCCGCTGGCATTCTTGTAAACTTTTACCCGAACTTCGCGGAAATAGAACGTTATTTCTATGATGTAGAATCAAATGAAATATTCGGGTCGGATGGTTTTCCGATAAAATTCTTTAGGAAGAAAGTGTAAATTTCAATTTTCATAGCCGTAGGCTGCAAAGAATCGAGCGGTTGCGAGATTCGGAAATGCAAGGAAATGGTTTTGTATGTTTTGAAAGTTTTGGTTATAAAAACACTATACAAATGGATAAAGTAACATTAATAGCATACGATAAAATATATAAGAACTTCATCGACGAGAAGTATCTTCACGATGGTCACGATGAGTATTACTATCGTAACTTACAAGTGAAGAAACCGGCCAACGGTTGGCGTCATCTGCGTTCCGATGAGGTTGAGCAATTGGTGAAAAACAGCAATTCCGCCACCAATTGGGACGATATTTGGGTCACGGATGAATTCGACCCAATCATGATTCGCAACAACCGTTTTTTCGGCATGGTGCGCATCGGCCGTGTGAAATGCGAAGTCTTGCAATATCACGATTTGCGCGTTCCGGTCGGCATTACCGATAGTAGCATAATTTCATGTGACATAGGTGATAACGTTGCCATTCATGATGTGCATTACATGGCAAATTACATCGTTGGTGACAACTGCATTCTTTTCAACATCCAAGAAATCTGCACCACCGACCACTCGAAATTCGGTAATGGCATCATCAAGGAAGGTGAATCGGAAGATGTCCGTGTGACCCTGGAAGTGATGAATGAAGCTGGTGGCCGCAGCATTTTGCCTTTCGATGGCATGATTACTGCCGACGCTTATCTTTGGGCAAAATACGTTGACGATACGAAACTCCAGCAACGTCTGAAGGAAATCACACAGAACAGCGTTGACAGTCATCGTGGCTATTATGGCACCATTGGCGAGTCGAGTGTCATTAAGAATTCATGGATTCTGAAGGATGCTAAAATTGGGCCTTACTGTTATATAAAAGGTGCTAGTAAACTGAAGAATATCACCATCAATTCATCGGAAGCTGAACCTACGCAAATTGGCGAAGGCGTCATTCTGGTGAACGGCATTACGGGTTATGGTTGTCGCATTTTCTATTCCGTTGTGGCCACACGTTTTGTTTTGGGCGACAACTGCAATCTGAAATATGGCGCCCGTCTGATTCACTCCGTTTTAGGTGATAATTCCACAATTTCGTGCTGTGAAGTGCTTAATAATCTAATATTTCCATCGCACGAACAGCACCACAACAATTCCTTCCTGATTTCGGCCTGCATCATGGGTCAGAGCAATATGGCTGCCGGTGCTACCATAGGCTCGAACCACAACAGCCGTGCCGCCGATGGTGAAATTGTGGCATCACGTGGCTTCTGGCCTGGATTGTGTTCGAGCGTAAAACATTCTTCAAGGTTTGCTTCGTTCACCATGCTGTCGAAAGCCGACTATCCTAACGAGTTGAATATCAAGCTGCCATTCAGCTTGGTTAACAATAATACGAAAAACAACGAACTGGAAGTGATGCCTGCCTATTGGTGGATGTACAACATGTACGCCATGGCGCGTAACACCTCAAAATACCAAAGCCGCGACAAGCGCAAGCGCAAGATACAAAACATCGAATTCGAGACTTTTGCTCCCGACACTATGGAAGAAACCATTGCAGCACGCAAGTTGCTTGAAGTTTGGACCGCAAAGGCACATCTCATCAAATCGAAAGTCGATTTCACGGAATATAAGAATAAGGAACTACGCCAAATCGGTCAGAATCTGCTCATCAACCAGCCAGAATATGTAGATGCACTTGAGGTCTTCGGCGAAGGCATGGAAAAAGGTAAACGCAAGGTGAGAATACTGAAACCACGCAAAGCCTATAATGCATACGGTGAAATGATTTTGTACTATGCTGTGAAAAACATCATTCGTTATCTTGATGAAAACAAGGAAAATAGCATAGAAAAACTGAATAATATGTTTGAAGGCAAGCGCCTCCGTGAGTGGATCAATCTTGGTGGACAGATGATGCCTAATGAATATGTCGAACAGCTTCGCAACGACATCAACGAAGGCGTTCTCAACACTTGGGACGAAATCCATCAGCGTTAC
>JAZQPN010000121.1:0-2177 GCA_045628585.1 Bacteroidales bacterium
GTATTGCAAATCAGGTCTTTCAGTTGATGAAACGAGTTTCCCCATAGGTGCGTTATAGCCTAAATCAAGTTGAACCGTGTCTTTTTCGCCATTGACATCCGCTTCAAAAAGCAACTTATTGTCTTTCAATACGAAAGCAACGGAATCGTGTGAAACGCGGATAGAAAGACGGTTTTGTTTCGATAACTTAAACGCCTGTTTAAAGTACTCGGAATTACCAGATTGGCAAGATGCAAAACCCATTAACGCCACGAATGCAAAATACAGAATAGGTTTTCTAATCATAATTATTATTCTTGAAACATTCATTTTTTCACCTGAATATCAAATGCCGACCAGTCTTTCGTCTCTCTCAGCAATTCGTAATAATGGCAAATGTTTTCCTCGGTAATTTCCTCACCGTCAACGGATTTAATGATGTCGCCGACATTGAATTGCAACCCTTTCACCTTATTAACTATCGACAACTGCATTCCGTTTGTAGTTAGTCTGCAAGGCGAACTAAAAGGAATAGTTTGATAGCCGACATTTCGTGGCCGTGCATATATCTTTCCATTTCGAGCGTCAATAATCCAATCGAAACGCGAAATGAACCGTATTCCCATATTGTTGAAAGAAAGATTTGGAACATACATAATGTCTTCCAAATACATTTGTCCATTAAAGCCAATCGTTTGGGCTTTTGCAAGAATAAAATGCTGTTTTGACGAAAAGCCAGAGGCCGTCATCGCATAAGAGCCTTCGTATTCCACATCGGCGTCCTTAGGGTTCTTCAATCTTTCGCTATTATCCAAAAGCAGACCCATTTGGTTTCCTGTATCAAACAAACATTTGTATTCAACGCCATCGACGGTAACATATACAAAAGCAATCGATTGAGCCAGAAACTCACATTTTACTGGGGAATAGCTTTTATCAATCTGTTCACTATTGACGAATCGCATCACATGACTTGAAAAATTCAATTCAAGGCAACCCGAAAAAAAGCCAGTTTGACCAATAAGCTTAACATCATCAAGGCCCAATTCCTTATCACATTTCGACTCTCCACCCTTATTCAACACCTTGATTCCCACACCGCTGGCGGAACAGATTGGAGATGCAAACTCAGACCTCACACTTGTCATTTTCGCCTTTGACTTTTCAGAAGTAATCAACTTCGTTTTATAAAACTTCATACCCTTTGCCTCGTTCGGATTGACGAAATCGACAGACAATGAACCGACACCCGAATCGAATATCAATGAGTCCTTTACCCCATCCAAAGTTCCCAAAAACTTAATTTGCGAATTTTGATAGGCGAAGTGCAAAGCCGAATCGGTATTAATATTGACCCCAACACCCTGTTCGGTCATTTTGATTGTATGCACCACGTAACCGACAGTCTGGCACGAGACGAAAAAAAGCGATAGTGCAGTAAAAACAATGAGAATCAATTTTTTCCTCAACATGATAAATGCTCGTTTTAATAATTAGGATAATATTTTATGATTTTTATAAGGCAAAATTAGCAAAAAATTTCCATCGTTCCATCCTTTTGCTTAATTTTGACCCCGACAATTAAAACTAACCACTATGATTGACTTTTCAAAAATCCTATTCCTTGACATTGAGACTGTATCGCAACAAAAAAGTTACGAAGACCTGAGCGAAAGAATGCAGAAACTTTGGGACAAAAAGACATCCCACCTGCTGAAACCCGGCGAAGAAACCACGCCTGCCGAAATGTATGAACGCGCCGGCATTTATGCCGAATTTGGCAAAATCATCTGTATATCAGTCGGTTTCTTCAATGGCGACCGCTTCCGTCTGAAATCGTTCTACAGTCACGACGAGAAAGCCCTTCTGATTGATTTCGCCAACCTTCTGAACCGTTTCTACGACTTCCCCGAATCGCAGCTTTGCGCCCACAACGGCAAGGAATTCGATTTCCCATACATCGCCAGACGAATGATTGTCAATGGCGTAGTCGTTCCGCGCGCCCTGCAAGTGGCAGGCAAGAAACCTTGGGAAACCAACTTCATCGACACCATGGAACTTTGGAAATTCGGCGACTATAAAGCCATGACTTCCTTGGACTTACTCTGCGCCATCCTCGACATTCCGACACCGAAAGACGACATCAACGGCAGTGAGGTCGGTCGCGTGTATTGGCAGGAAAACGATTTGGAACGCAT
>JAZQPN010000122.1:0-3902 GCA_045628585.1 Bacteroidales bacterium
CGGATTGACGGAGGCGGAAATCGCCTATATTGAATCTATGATTAAGCCAATGGGCGGCGATGAAACGCTTCCCAGTGAGGATTAATTTGAAAAAAATATCTTTGCAAAAACCTAACCCAAAGAGAAATGAATAAAAACGAAACAAGTCTTCCTAGTCGCTCGTAAATCCATAAAATTCCGAGCAAGAATAATATAAATAACTAATTAACATAATCTATTGCTTGTAAAACCGTAAATTTACGAGCGAAATCCGAGCAAACACACACAAACGACTAATTGACGGCTGAATTCAAACACCAATTGTCCAATCATAGATTAGACAATTTTCCGAAATAGAGAATGAGGAATGTCATGTAAAAAATCAGGAAAATGAACGAAGAACAGAAATACACGATACAAGGTCTGGAAGAGTACATACGTCAGGGCGAACCTCAGCAGCGGGAACGCGGTGAGGCCTGGAAAGTGGCTATCGGCTTGCAGCAGGTGGATGGATTGAAGACTTCCGAGTATCTGATTGATACGGCCAAGCGTCATATCAATGGCGACATCAGCATTGATGAAGCCAAAGCTCTTATTGATTCTTACTATCAGTCAGCTTCTGGCAGGAAGATGGCGGAAAACGACCGTACTGAGGAGGCGGATAAAGTGTCGGCACGCATTACTGAGATTTTGGCTGAGCAGACATTCTCGTTTACTCCCGCTCAGCTGACTTCCATCCATCGCAGGCTGTTCGACGGAATCTATAAGCAGGCAGGAAGAATCCGCGACTATAACATCACGAAAAACGAATGGGTATTAGGCGGAAAGACCGTGTACTATGCGAGTGCCGACACTATCAGCGACACCCTCGACTACGACATGAGGCTGGAACGTGAGTTTGACTATGCAGGCATGAATGTGGATGAAGCTATTCGTCATCTGTCGAGATTTTGTGCCAACCTCTGGCAGATACATGCTTTTTGCGAGGGTAACACACGCACCACGGCTGTGTTTATGATTAAATATCTTCGCACCTTGGGTTTCAATGTGGTGAATGATGTGTTTGCCGAAAACTCCTGGTATTTCCGCAATGCACTGGTCCGTGCTAACTATAGCGATTTGACGAATGGTATTACGGAAACGACTGTCTATCTTGAGCGATTTTTCCGAAGCATGTTGCTTGGTGAAGAGCATGACCTGAGGAACAGAATTATGCATGTGGATTGGGGAAAAACAGAAGGCAGTGCAGAATTCCAAAGTGCAAATCAGATGGTTCAAAGTGCAAAAACGAGTAATGAATTGCCATCAAAGTGCAAAATTTGCACTTTGGAAGAAGTTGCAGTCCTTCGTGTCGTGCAAAAGAAACCAGATGTCACTCAGAAAGAGATAGCGGTAGAGATAGGAAAATCGGAACGGACGGTAAAGACCATAACCGTGAATCTGCAAGAGAAAGGCATGTTGAGGAGAGTAAACGGCAAGCGAAACGGCTTGTGGGAAATCATAGAAGACCAATAGGACGGTATGTCCAAGAAGCATATATAGAACGTTAAATAATTAAGCTATGGACGATTATTCACTTGAAGATGAAATGGATGACTATTTCTTAGGTACACCCGAAGAAGCTGTTGATCCTCAAACAACTTGGACTCGTCAGGAAGCCTATCTTGCCTATCAGCAGGCTTGCGAAGAATACGAAGCCAATTGGATTGGAACGCCTTGGTACGAGCGTACCGAAGACCCGCCCCAATGGGAAGACTTCTGGCAAGACTAACAAAACGAAAAAAGGTCGAAGCGTTTGCTTCGACCTTTTTTGATTTTTCATATTTCAAGGTGTCCTTAAATGCGTGGCGCTTGGCCGGCGTTTTCGCTTGCCTCGAAATATGGACGTTTCTCAAAGCCAAAAATTGTGGCAATGATGCTGCTTGGAAACTTGCGGACTTGCTTGTTGTATTCCTGAACCAATTCGTTGTAACGCTGGCGTTCGGTGAGAATGCGGTTTTCGCAACCTTTCAACTGTGCCTGAAGCGTCAGGTATTGTTCGTTGGCTTTCAAATCGGGATATTCCTCTACGCTGACAGTCAGTCTGTTGAGAGAGTTTGTCAGTTCGTCTTGAGCAATCTCGAAACTTTGCAGTTGTTCTTCGGTCATGTCGTTGGCTGTCAGTGTGGTAGCTGAGGCTTTTGCGCGGGCTTCGGTGACGGCAATCAGCGTGCCTTGCTCAAATTCGGAATATTCCTTTACCACGGCAACCAGATTCGGAATCAAGTCGGCGCGGCGTTGGTACACGTTTTCAACTTGTCCCCAGGCATTCGTCATGTTTTCCTGCGCCTTGATGAACTTGTTGTAGGTAGAAACGCCCCAAATCAGGATTACGGCGAGAATGGCTATAATGATGGTCCACGTCTTTTTCATGGCAGATCAGATGAATTCCAACTTGTCTTCGGTGGTGTTCTTTTCGCAGTAGTGGCAGTGCAGTTTTATATGTCCGTCTTTGCCCTTCAGGACGACGAACTTGGTCGGGACATCATGCTCCTTGTTGGTGATGCAGTTCGGATTGGCGCATTTCACAATGTGTTCGATGCGTTCCGGAATGACAACCGATTGCTTGCTGATGACTTCGAAATCCTTGATTTCAATCAAAGTGGCAGTCGGTGCGACAAGAGCTATCTTGTTGATTTCCTCGGATTCAAAGAACTTGTCAGTGATTTTGATGATGCCTTTTGTGTCGTATTTCTTGCTTTCGAGGTTGGTGCCGAAATAGACGGGCTTGTCGATGGTCTCGAGACCCAATATTTTGATGACCTGAAACACTTTGTCAGCCGGAATGTGGTCGATGACGGTGCCGTTTTCAATGGCCGAAACAACTAATTCTTTTCTTTTTTCCATATCGTGTTGTGATTTAAGATTCAAAGATTTAAGATTTAATGATTTAAGGGTTATCAGTTGTCAGTTTTCAGTTATCAGTAACAAAATCATTTGAAAAACTGAAAACCGTGAACCGAAAACTGAAAACCAAATTATTTAAGTCCAAGAATGGAGGCGATGAGAGCCTGACGTGCGTAAACACCGTTTTGTGCCTGCTGGAAATAATAGGCTTTCGGGTTGGCATCGACATCAACATGGATTTCGTTGACGCGCGGCAGTGGGTGAAGTATGCGGCAGTTTGGCTTTGAGTTGGCCAGCATTGCGTTGCGTAGGACGTAGGAATTCTTCACCTTTTCGTATTCTTCAGGGTCAGGGAAACGTTCGCGCTGGATGCGGGTCATGTAGATGATATCTGATTGAGGAATAGCGTCTTCCAGTTCGGTGAACTGTTCGTATTTCAGGTTTGCATCCTTAATGTGCTGTTTCACGGTGCTCGGCAGTTTCAGTTCGTTAGGAGAGACGAGGTTGAATTTTGCATTGAAATTGCACATGGCTTCGACAAGGCTGTGAACCGTGCGGCCATATTTCAAGTCGCCTACCAAAGTGATTTCAAGGTTTTCGAGTGTGCCTTGGGTCTTGCGGATGGAGTAGAGGTCGAGCATGCACTGGGTCGGGTGCTGGTTGGCACCGTCGCCGGCATTGATGATCGGCACTTTGGAGACTTCGGAAGCGAAACGGGCTGAACCTTCGATAGGGTTACGCATGACGATGAGGTCGGCGTAGCTGGCCACCATGGTGATGGTGTCGGCCAGAGATTCACCTTTCTGAATGCTTGTGCCGGCGGTGCTGCTGAAGCCGATGACGTTGCCGCCCAAAAGCTGGATGGCTGTCTCGAAGCTGAGGCGCGTACGGGTGGAAGGCTCGAAGAACAACGAAGCGATAATGCGACCGTTGAGCAGGTTTTGGTGCGGGTTCTTCTCGAAGTCTTCGGCGATGTCCAAAACATGGCAGATTTCTTCCGGTGTGTAGTCGCTGATGGAAATCAGGCTACGGTTTTT
>JAZQPN010000123.1:0-12060 GCA_045628585.1 Bacteroidales bacterium
CTTTTTAGAACCAAAACATACAAAACCCACAAAACCTTTCTCTACCCGCCTTTGAATCTCGCAACCGCTCGATTCAAACCAGCCTTTCGGCTTTTTTCAACTAACATCTTTCGTTCTGGGTCTAAAAGTATATTATTGCCATTGTTTTTGACTACATATCAGGCTAGGTAAACCAGTGTCTATTTTTTCTCAAGGGTTTTTCCAGAGCCTGCTTATCGAAAATAGGTAATAATCAAGTTTCCTAGCCTTCTTTGTGTTGTCTTGTGAAGTAAAATGAAAAATGCAAATATCAGATATGTTTTGATAATCAATAAAATACGGTAAAATATACTTTTTTAAACCCTTGAAATCCTTAATTTGGACAATAAAGAGACTTTTCAATAATCATTAAATTCATCAAACTATGAATGTATCAGAGAAAGAATTGAAAAAGCACGAGTCGGACTACAGCGACAGTGCATTCTGGGACAAACTAAAGTAATTCGCAAAGAAAGCTGGTGTGAAAGTCGTTTACAAAGCATTGCAATTGTACTATGCCTTGAAATCATCCACCACTCCAACTTGGGCTAAAACAGTAATTATCGGTGCTTTAGGTTATTTTATCGCACCAATTGATTTGATTCCGGATCTCCTTCCGGGAGGTTTCACTGACGATTTGGGAGCCTTGGCTACTGCGTTAGTGACGGTTCAAGCTTACATCACATACGAAGAGAAATCAAGTGCGAAAAATCAGTTGAAAAGATGGTTTGGCAGCATCAATGAATCGGAACTTGATTGAGAGTTACAAGATTTCTTGAACATGCAAAATCCAAGAGCAACAGGCTAAGTGTCCTGCTGCTCTTGATTTTATTTAGCAAACCACTCATTTTGCAATGACAATGCCCAAATCTTTCTCTTCGGTGTCTTAAAAGCTCCTCAACAAAATCAGTCCACCATTGGTGTTGTCAAATGCCGACATAGGTTGTTTGGGCAATTCATAATGCTGTTTCATCGCCTTTCACGATTTCATTTACTTGCAAATGATATGTGATTTTTGGAGTAATGCCATTCTCCGACACTAGTAATTCAACAAAATAAAAAATAAAGGCGACCTGTGAAGGCCGCCCATATTCTGAAAATCTCCGTTGATTATCTTACCGAAGTCTTAGTCATCCACCACACAGGCGTCTGACGGCTGTCGCCATTCGACATTGTGCCGACTTGCGTCGTGTAGTTGTCGTAGTTGTATTCCACTTCGTTCTGAGGATATTCCATGCGGAATGATGTCAGCTTGGCGTGATTTGTGGTGGTTGGCGTTGCCCAAGTGCGACGAGCCAAAGACCATGCTTCCTGCGGTTCGCGGAAGAGGTTCAGCCAGCGTTGCTGGTAAATCAGATTCAGATAATCTTCATCTGTGTAGCCGAAATCAGGATTCATGTAAACGGCATAGTTCATGATGTTGGCTGCCATGTTGTTGCTCCAGGCCCAAATGTCGAGACTTCCTATATAACTGGTGTATTGTGGATAATAGTAAGTCCAACGGCTGGTGTTTTGCGGCAGATGCGTCCAGAAGAGGCACGACTGATAAATGCCTTGACGGATGGATTCTTCAATGCCCATGCTTGGCGGATTTATGCCTCCTATGTGACGAAGTTCGATTTCTGCCTTCATAAAGAGGACGTCAGCGTAGGTAATCAGTATCTGAGGGATGTATTTTTCATCGCGGGTCAGATAGTAATTGATAGGTGAGAACAGGCAGGCAGGACCTTTGAAGGTGTAGTTGGCATCGCGGGTCTGAGCGTATGGCGTGCCGCCTTCGTTTGGCGTTTCCGTCGTACGGATTTGCGGATAAGCGTGCCAAGCGCCATCAGGGAAACTGTCGGTCTTGTGGCTGGTGTCAAAGAAAACGAAGGTACGATAGTCAAAAATGCCGCTGCCGTCCATGTCGTTGGTATTGCTCAAGCAACTCCAGACGGTTTCGCCCATGCGGAGGTTCTTGTGCTCACGGAAAGCCCAGTTCATGTCCCAACTTGTGTTCAAAACGCTTGGCCACAGAGCAACGGCACCGCCGGTAGCCACGCCGCCCGATGCGCTCAGAACCGAATAATTGAAATTGTAGGCATCGACCAGCAAAGGTTCAGCAAAGGCTGAATCCTTGTCGTACATGCGCAAGCCGTGGCGCAAAATCAGCGAATTGGCAAATTCGGCCCATTGCGTGTAGTTGTTGCTGAACAGCACATCGTAACCCAATTTGTAATATTCGTTTTCCTTATAGGTCAGTTCGGCATTTTTCACCAAAATGTTGCGTGCCCATTCCAATTCCTTCAGCACCGATTCATAAATGTCTTGCTGCTTATCCCATTTCGGCTTCATGTATTCCGAATTGTCGGCACCTTCCCAAATGCGGCCAGCCTGCGTGTAAGGCATATCGCCAAAAATATCAGTGACTTTCAAGGTCTTATATGCCTTTAAGATAATAAGTTGCGCACGAACCTTATCACAAATGGAATCATCGCTTTTTTCTACGCAATAATCATCCAAACGCTTTTCGATTTCGCGGATGTTCGATAAAGCGCTGTAATAGTTCGACCAAACGGAAGCCGTTCCGATTTGCGAGTTGCCCCAGGCATCGGAAGTCAAGGCGGCTAATTCCGTTTCGGGATAGAAAATTTCGTTCTGCAAATAGAACATGTCGTTTGATGTCTGCTGCAACGAACTGACCACACCGTTGAACAAGGCCTCGACGGTCGTTCCTGTCGGACTGAACGGGTTTTCGTTCATTTCTTCAAAATTCTTGGTGCATGAAGCCAAACCAAGCAATACGACTGATATGATGATTAACTTTTTCATTGTCTTCAATATTAAATGATAAGTAACTGTTCAAAATTAAACTTCAATTTGGAGTTCGAGGCTGCGAGGTTGCGGGAGTTCGAGATGTCTCGAGTTCTCGCGACCTCGATGCCTCGTTTTCAATATGTAAACTGAATTTTCTCATTTACTCAATTACAGACTGACTTTCAATGATAACATAAACGACCTTGTGCCAGGATAGGAAGCATATTCCAGACCTTGTGCATTGCCCGAACCTTGTGTTCCTTCCGGATTGATGTTGTCGGGCAAAGTCTTGTAGAAATAGAACAAGTCGCGGCCAACCAACGAGATGGAAACCTGCTTGAAGAAATTCTGCTTTTCAAGCAAACGTTGCGGCAGATCGTAGGTTAACGAAAGTTCGCGCATCTTAATCCAAGTGTTGTTCACAATGCCAGGCGTGGTGAGGTAATTGCCCCAACCACCGTAGTTTGGCATATATTTATAAAGGTAATGAACCACATTTTCGTTCAAATAGGTCTCGCCTGTTTCAGTATTAATGCATTGGCCAGGCAAAATAACACCATAATTGCCAATGAGTTGACCGTTTTCATCCTTAAACGGAAGTCCGTTGCCATCACGTTCATAAAGCGTTTCAAGGCTTTGACCGGTCTGCATGCCGATGACGTATGAACCGCAATAAATCTGACCGCCCAATTTGGCATCAATCAAAGCATAAAGCGAAAAGCCCTTGTAGGAAGCCCTGAGGTTGATACCGCCTGTGACCAATGGAGCGCAATTACCGACCGGAACACGGTTTTCGGTCTTCAGATATTCTGTGCCTTCTTCATTAATCAAAGGAAGCGGTTTGCCATTTTCATCGTAGAATGGACCTATGACAGTGCCATCAGGCATGGTGTATTCGTAGACATAATCCCAACCGTAGATTGTTCCGTATTCTTCGCCTTCGGCAACGGCAATGGCCGGACCGTTGGAACCCCAGATTTCAGAAAGCATATACATGTCGGATCCCGCCAAATCGACGATGCGGTTCTTGTTGCGGGCAATGTTCAGACCCATCTGAACAGCGTAATCCTTGCCTTGTGCAATATCGTAACTCATGATGGCTTCGATACCTTTATTGGTAACGACACCCGTGTTGATGGTCACGTTGCTTGAACCTGATGAAGGTGCCACCGGCGACGACAGAATCTGATCCCAGGAATAGATGTCATAATAAGTGAAGTCCATATTGAAACGTGGTCCCAAACCGAGGTCAAAGCCCAATTCGTAGGAACGCTGACGCTGCGGTTTCAGTTCCAATGGCGGAACTGTGGTCGGCAAAGTGGCCGAAAGCTGGTTACCGAATGAACCTGTGTTGTAGGTATAAGTCAACTGATAAGGTTCGGTATCGCTTGCCGTCTTAGCCCACGATGCTCTCAGTTTTAAGAAATTGACAGGACCCCAATTCCAGTTTTTGAATGCTGATGTCGGCACAAAACTCAGGGTTGCCGATGGATAGAAATAACTGTTGTTCGTGATTGGCAAAGTCGACGACCAGTCGTTACGGCCAGTGACATCCAAGAACATCCAATCGCTGTAAGCCAAGTTGAAGAATGAGTAAACCGAATTGACTTGCTTTTCCCAACGTGATTCGCCGAACACTCTTTCTGATGCAGATGTGTAGTTGTAAATGGTGTAAAGGTTGGCATACGACCAAGTGCCCGATGCACCGTTCAAGCCTTCGCGATAACCATAATATTGCTCAGCACCAACCGAGAATTTTACATTGAACTTTGAACCGAAAATCTTGTCTTTATAAGCAGTCAACAGGAAATCGGCATCGCGGGTGATGGATGTGGCCTTGCTCTTCGAGTAGTAACCGCCAGCCATGCCATCTATGGTCGTTGGCTTGTTTTTGGTCGTGTAGTTATCGTTGTTCCAGTCCAATGCGACTTTTGCGCTGGCATTCAGCCAAGGCGTAACATCGTAAGTCAAACGGATGGAACCGTACATTTTGTCGCGGTCGAGGGTCGTGTTGTTGTTGTAGAACGACCAGAACGTGTTGCTGTAAATGTATTGATAAGGATAACCGCTGAACTGATTCATCGTGCCATCAGGATTTTCGTAAGTCGTGCTTTCAATGCCCTGCCAGCTACGCGGCCAACTGTAAAGCAAACCTTTGTTGAAGTTGCTGTACGATTCACCGATTTCAGGCGAATTCAAGCGGAAGTAATCCAAATAGTTGAAAGCAACATCAACCTTGATTTTTTCCGAAACATTAATCAAGGTACCGACATTCACGGTCGTCTGACGCAAATTGCAGTTGTCGATGATAGCATCGGTTCTCGAATCGGTGAACGAAACGCGGATGGAACCGAAATCACCGGCATTCTGGAACGAAATGTTGTTGTTCATCGTATGACCATTCTTATACAACATGCTCAGATTGTCAGGCTGTGGCGAATATTTACGGATTTGGCCGTCCCACCATTGAACGCTTTCGCCATTCATTTCAGGACCCCACGAAACGGCACCGCCATAGTAGCCGAAAGTGGTGTTGGTCGGTTCGCCTTCCGGACCATTGTCGACACTGTAAATGCCAGGATATTCATAAACCTGATTGCCGTTTTCATCGAACAAGCCTTCGACAGGTGTCAAAGTCGGCGTATTGAAAGTAATCGGGCCGCCGGCACCATACTTGTTCTGAACCTTGCGGTACAGATAAGGCTCCGTAATTTTGTAACCGAATGAATAAGTGAGACCTAAACCTTTCTGCTTGGTGCCTTTTTTCGTGGTGATGAGCAACACGCCGTTACCACCGCGCGAACCGTAAAGGGCAGCAGCGGTAGGTCCTTTCAGAATGTCGATGTTCTCGATATCTTCCTGGTTGATGTTGTTCAAGGCAGTACCCCAGTCGCGGCCACCGCTCCAATCGGTCAAACCGCCTTCGTTAGTCATCGGCACGCCGTCGACCACAATCAGAGGCTGGTTGTCGCCGAAAATGCTGTTGTTACCACGGATGACGATACGTGATGAACCGCCGTCAACGCCAGTAGGATTGATGATTTGCACACCGGCAGAACGACCGCTCAAGGCACTGATGACGTTGCCCGAACCTGAACGCGCCACCAAATCGCCGCCGATTTCTTCGGTTGCATAACCCAACTCGCGCTTCTGACGCTTAATGCCGAGAGCCGTCACAACGACATCATCAAGCATTTTGGCATCAACATCAAGCGTGACGTTGATTTTGTTTTTCCCGTTGATGGCAATTTCCTTCGTTTTGTAACCGACGAAACTGAAAACCAATGTTTTCTTCGCATCCGTGTTGATGGAATAATTACCATCCAAATCTGTGACGGTGCCATCGGCGAGACCTTTCACCTTGATGGTCACGCCAGGCAAACCTAAACCATCTTCACTCGAAATGACCTTTCCTGTCACGGTAATGCTCTGGGCAAGCGCCGAAAGAGGCATTATGAGCACTGCAAGAAAGAGAAAAAGTAGATTTTTCCTATTCATAATCAGAGAATTAAATTAATACATTAATACTATTATTCTATTTTAGGAAAACAAAAATAGGAACTTTTTTGATAGGAAAACTTGAAAAACACAAATTTTCAGAATGAATCAATTATTTAATAAGTAACTGTTCAAAATAAAACGGCAAAAACTCCTCTTCATTTCGACAGGCTCAATGAGCTGCAAATCAGGTTTCTGAGTTTGTTCGGCATGTTTTGTCCGATTTCGGATGGATTTCTTTCGGTGCTGCAATTCATGTTTTCGTATTCTTGCTGTCCGAATGTTTTCAGAATGTATGTTTTTCTTACTTATCGGGCTCCTTCAAGAACCAATGGCTTGCGGTCTTTTCTGTTTTTCCATTCTAATAAATCCTGATAAATCTTCCTTTTCATGTTTTTCAATAACTAACAATATGTTTGTTTTAGGCAATAATATACTTTTAGACCCCAAATGAAAGATGTTGCTTGGAAAAAGCCGAAAGGCTGGCTTGAATCGAGCGGTTGCGAGATTCAAAGGTGGATAGAGAAAGGTTTTGTGGGTTTTGTATGTTTTGGTCATAAAAAGGTCAAATTGTATATTATTGCCTTGTTTTATTACCCTTTTCTTGGGTAATATGGTTTCTTTCCAAAAGTTTTGAAACAAGAATACATTTGATGGACCATCAAATTATCTTGAATATCACCTCCAGACTGACGTAACGGCTGTTGGTCCGGTTGGTGCTGTAGGAAGAATAAGTCGGACTGAAAATGTTGTTGTTTTCCTTGTTCCAGTTGAAAATATCATTTGCGTTGAGCAATACGGATAGCCGGTTTTCGAAGAAATCGGCACGAAGGCCGCAATTGATGCCGTAGGCGGTCTGGTTCAAGGTGTAGAGGGTTTGCGTGGGCGAGTTGTAATAGGCCGTGCCCATCAGTTCCAGTTTGTTCAGGACTTTTGTCCAGGCGTTGAGGCGGAAATTGTAGCACAGCATGCGGTTTTCTTCCGTTTCGTCTTTGTATTCGGTCTTCAGGAACGAGTCATAAATATTGGCATCCAAACGGATGTTGAGCATGGCGTTGGGGCGATAGGTCAAGTTGAACTCAAAGCCCGCATCGTAATATTTTCCAATGTTGTAAGGCTTTGAAATGCTGATGGTTCGGCCAATAATGGGACTGAAAATAGATTCCGTCACCGTGTTGATGTTGTCTTTCGAGTTTTTGTAGTAACCTTTCACGCTGACCGAGCCGAAACTGTCCCAATATTTCGCCCAGCCGCCTTCAAACACATCGGTTGTCGTGGGCAGCAAGTCGGGATTGCCGGTGCTCATCGATTCTTCCGAATAGTTGATGCGCTCGGTGAAATCCCTTACCCAGTCGATGGTGTTTCGGCGCGTGTAGCTCAGGTAGAAATTGTGCATCGAAGCCGTGCGGTAGGTGAGGTGCAGCGATGGCCGCCAATTGGGGAAGAACTTCACCATATTGTATTCTGGCGTGTCCAAAAAAGTGGCCTTGATGCGAATCAGGCCGTAGGTGATGCCAGGACGAAGGGTGAAGTTGCCGAAACGCTGCTGGAAAATCACGAGGCCTTCGGTTTGGTTGATGTTGAAATAGCGGTGTTCGGAGCGCAGCCAGTCGGTGATGCGGTTGCCATCGGGCGCCAATGTGTCGTAGGTTTGCAGATTGTTGTCGGGATGGAAGTTGTTGTGCAGGCCCAAATACAAATCGCTTGCCTTGGCCAGCGGCAGGTTGTAGTTGATTTTGGCATCCCAGCCGATGTCGGTGAAAAGGTCGGTTTTCAAGATGTCGCGGTTCAGGTTGTCGTGGTTGGCAAACTTGCGTATTTCAGAATGTTTCACGTCGCCGAAATCGAAATCGCTGCTCAGGTTGATGGAAATGTTGTGTCCATTGTCATTGAAGCGGTGCTGGAAATAGGCTCCCGCCGTGCCGAAAAGCACGCCTTCGTTGCCGCGGTTGGTGATGGTGTAGTCGTAAACGCCGATTTCGTGAATGTATTCCTGCCGCAAGGTGTTGTTGACCGAAACGCTTCTCGACCGTGACGGATTGATGCTGAAATAAGCCGAAAAATCGTTCTTGCCGTTGATTTTGTAATCTACTTTCATCAAGGCGGTGAGGCTGTATTCCCTCGTGGTGTCGTTTGAATGGAAGATGGTGTAGTTGGAAGTGTCCAAAACCATAATGTTTTGAGCGTTTTGAACGGAATCGAAAGAGCAGCTCCAGCCGTTGGAGTCTTTGATGGTGTTGGTGAATGTGCCTTTCAGGTTGGCGGTGAAGGTCACTTTGTCGTTGCTCCAAAGGTAGGCAATGCGTGGCGAAATGTGCGGATTGGTATTGGCTTGCAGGCCGACGCTCAGCGACTGCGTGTGTTGCTTCCGGCTGCTCGTAATGATGTTGATGATGCCCGTGTCGGTGTCGGACGTGTAGCGTGCCGAAGGGTTGGTCATCACTTCGATTTGCTCGATGATTGCGGCGGGCGTTTGCTGCAGATAGCTTTTCTGGCCTTCCTCGTCGAAATGCGAAGGGCTGTCATTAATCCATATTTCAACCGTATTCACGCCGCGCAGAGTGACGTTGCCTTCGGTGTCGACTTTCACGCCGGGCACGTTCTGCAAGGCATCGGAAACGGTGCCTTCCTGAACCGTAACATCCTGAGCGACACGATAAACCACTTTCTCACCGTCGTTCACGAAAAGCGTAACGCTTTCATTCTGCGGAAAAGCCGAAAGCGCAATACCCAGCAAGATGAGCAAAAACAATGGTCTGTAAAGTCTTTTCAAAACAAGGTGTTTTCTCTCTACAAAGAAACGGAAAATATTGGTTGCTTCGGCAAATTGAAGCAAAAACTTTCAAAGAAATAAGGAAACTATATACCTGACGGCACAAGGTGGGTTATTAGCTTTTAGCCTTTAGCCATTGGCTCATTTATTCATCAATAAAAAAATGTTCCTTGTTTGATGAACCGATGAGCCAGTTGCTAAGAGCCAATAGCCATTGGTTTTTCTTCTTGTGCCATAATTATATAAGTACAATAAATAATGGGGTTTAATGGTTTTGGAAATTATTTCACGGGAAGTAAGGAAAAATATACTACCTTTGCCCTTTCAATACATTAAGGAAAAAAATGAAACGTTCTATCACTATCTTCTCCTTGCTTTTGGCTTTTGCATCAGTCCTCAGTTCGTGCAGCACAAAAGTCGACCTTTATGCCGATTATAAGGACATTCCAATCGTTTACGGCCTGATTGATGTTACTCAGGATACTAATTTCGTGAAAATCATCCGCGCATTTTCGGGCAGCAGCCAGACTTCTGTCAATGCCAACGAAGTGGCCATGATTCCCGATTCGAACAACTATCCTGGCAAACTGGACGCTAGGTTTTATGAATACAGAGCCACCGGTTCGGGTAACAGCTATTCTCCGACAGGCCGGGTTATCGAGTTGGATACCATGACCATTCACGACAAGAATTCTGGCACTTTCTATAGTCCCGACCAGAAAGTGTATTACACCACTGAGCGTTTCAATTCCAATGACCCAGAAAGAAACATACGTTACAAATACCGTCTCGAAATCCTGAAAGGCAATGATACCGTTTCTGGCTTAACGGGTGTTGTGGGTGGCAATGATTTTCAAGTGACCAACCGCTCCATTGACCTCGATCCGGCTTCTGTTTCCGACAGCAAAGTGTCGTTTTACTCGGCGGAGAATGCTTTCGTCTATGAAGTGAAAATGGTGTTCAATTATAAGGAAAAACTGCCAGGCCAGGAAATGCAGCAAAAGAAAGTGGAATGGTCGTTGGGCACTTATCATAAGGATGAAATTCATTCTGAGAATTTTGGAAGCCACAAGAAATACGAATTGGGTTATGCACACACCATGCTTTTCGAAATGCTGGAAAACAAAATTGGTTCCAATTCGCAGAATGCGACGCGCTATATCGGCGATTTCTACGTATCGGTGGCAGCCGGTGGTTCGGAACTTTACAATTATATCGAGGTCACTGCGCCGTCGAGCAGCCTGGCCCAAACCTTTTCCGATTATACAAACATTGAAGGTGGTTTAGGTGTGTTGTCTTCGAGAGTCAACATTTGCCAAAAGGTGAATCTGACGCCTAACACCATCATGGCCCTTATTGAAAAGGAAGAATGGGGCTTCCAACAGGATTTGGGTGAGTGATGGGAAAATGAGATTCCCGTCTCCGCTTTCGCGAGGAGGACGGCGGGAAATCGAAGATTCAACGAAGTTAATGACGGAGGCCGTCAAATACTCCAAAAGTCAAATTGTCAATCATAAATTTTTGAATTATAGAATCTTTAAATCTTGAATTTATAAATCTTTAAATCATCATATCCGCCATTTCGACAAGCTCAATGAGCGACAAAAATCCAAATCTTTAAATCTTAAATCATTGAATCTTTAAATCATTAAATATCAAATTTTTAAATCAACATACATGGAAGAAAAAAAGAAACTTTTTGAGGAATTTCCACCAGTAACCACCGAACAGTGGGAGGCTGTCATTGAGAAAGACCTCAAGGGCGCCGATTACAACAAGAAATTGGTGTGGAAAACGGCTGAAGGTTTTCAGGTAAGACCTTACTATCGTGCCGAAGACTTGCAACACATCACCTGGATGGGTGTCATGCCTAACCAGTTCCCGTTTGTCCGCGGCAACCGCAGTCAGGAAAACAACTGGCTTATCCGTCAGGACATCATCGTAAAGAATGTTGCCGAAGCCAACAAGCAGGCTCTCGATGCCATCAGCCGCGGCTGCAACTCCATCGGCTTCAAGCTGGAAAACAACAAGATTTACGATGCCATCGAAATCTCAACTTTGCTGAACGGCATCGACCAGAAGAAAGTCGAAATCAACCTGTTCAACAACAAGTATCATCTCCCTCTGCTGGAAATGATGTCGAAAGTGCCAGAAGTGAAAGGCTCGCTCAACTACGACCCTCTGACACGCTATCTCCGCCGTGGCACTTGGTTTGTCAGCGAAACCACCGATATGGAACTGGCTTATATCATGGTGAAAGCCGAAATGCCTGATTTCCAAACCATCGGTGTCAACAGCCACATTTTCACCAACGCTGGTGCTACTATCGTTCAGGAAATGGCATTCGCCCTTTCAATCGGTGCCGAATATCTCGACCAACTGACGGAAAAAGGCCTGACTGTCGACGAAATCGCTCCAAAGATGCGTTTCAACGTGGCTGTCGGTCAGAATTACTTCATGGAACTGGCCAAGCTGCGCGCTTACCGTTATCTGTGGGCCAACATCGTGAAGGCTTACGGCGGCAAGGAGGAAAACGCCAAGATGCACATCCACGCTTTCAATGCTGAAATCGGCATGAGCCTGTATGATGCTTACGTCAACATGCTGAGAACGACTACCGGCACCATGTCGGCTGTCCTCGGCGGTGTCGATTCTTTCTGCGTCACTCCATTCGATACGCCATTTGAAAATCCTACCGATTTCGCCAACAGAATCTCACGCAACCAGCAACTTATCCTGAAGGAAGAAGCTCATTTCGATAAGGTTGCCGACCCGGCTGCAGGTTCATATTACATCGAAAACCTCACCGATTCCATCGCAAAGGCTGCTTGGGATCTGTTCAATAAGATTCAGGACGAAGGCGGTTATCTGGCTGCTGTCCGCAAGGGCTTCATTCAGGCTTTAATTAAGGAAAGCGCTGCCAAGAAGTTCAGCAATGTGGCTACACGTCGCGAAACCATCCTCGGCACCAACCA
>JAZQPN010000124.1:0-2844 GCA_045628585.1 Bacteroidales bacterium
GCAGGCGGGACTGCTTCCGCCGAGTTCACTTATGTCATCCCCGAAGGCTACAATCCGAACTACATCCGGGTCATCGGTTACCTCGTTGCCCCTGACGGAACCATCGACAACTCCGCCATCAGCACTTACCTCAACGGCAGCAGCAATGCAGCGCCGAAATTCACCTCGTCAGGAAACGCTGAAGCTCACGCAGGCTTCAATTTCCAACATGAAGTTTATTTCCACGACACCGACGACGAAACAGTCAGCATCACTGCCATCAACCTCCCCAACTGGCTCTGCCTCGAACAACTTGACAACAAGTCAGCAACGCTGCATGGAATTCCGATAGAAACCGGTAGTTTTGACGTCACCCTGCAAATCACCGACGGCGAAAGCACTGCCGAACAAAGTTTCACCATCAATGTGGGCAGTCCAATTGACGACAGATGGGAGTATGTCGGCGAACCTGGTTTCGGTTCCGAAGAACTTTATGTCGTCAGCACGCAATGCGACAACCAAGGCAACACATACGTTTTTGGACAAGGAGGCAATGAGTTTTTCCCAAAAGCCACCATCTATCAAAACCCCCACAA
Source organism: Bacteroidales bacterium (assembly GCA_045628585.1). Classification (GTDB taxonomy): domain Bacteria; phylum Bacteroidota; class Bacteroidia; order Bacteroidales; family F082; genus Limimorpha. Next base: position 576 of record JAZQPN010000124.1, read on the forward strand.
CACTAACATGTGGGGAATAACAGGCGAATTCTATGGATTTGCCGATGAGACAACATCAAACATGGCCATCGCATCAAACGGTGACGTCTACATCACTTATGATTTCAACGATACATGCCGCATCATGAAATGGGCCAACAACAGTTGGCAAACCGTCGGCAACATTATAAACGGCTCAGAAGCCAAGGTTTTCCTCGACCACAACGACTCGCCTTATCTGCTCCACCGCGATACTGCACAAGGTTTTTTAGAGGTGGCTCACCGTTTAGAAAACAACGTTTGGGTACCGCTCGGCAACGGCGACTATGCCAACGGACAATGGCACGAAATGACTTTTGACAGCAACAACACGCCTTACATCGCTTATGCCGATAACAATTCAGGCAACAAGGTCTATGTTTGCAAACTTGAAAACGGCACTTGGCTGCAAGTCGGCGAAAGCTTAGGCAGAACCAGCCAGCAACCCAAAATCGCCTTCGACAGCGAAGGCAAACTCTATGTAGCCATCAACAATTGCGACACCCGCAACATCGACCTGTACAGATTTGACAACGGTGCCAGGCATACCGTGTTCGAAAACATCAGCGGATGCATGACCGAAAAATTCGACATGGCGGTCAATGGGACTAAGATCGGCCTCGCCTTCGTCAACCAAAATGAAGACAACAAGCTCAGCGTGGTGAATTTTAACGGCGAGACCTGCGAATCCTTAGGCGGAACGACCTGCACAGATACCTCTATTGACAACCCTGCAATCTGCTTCAACGGTAACTTCCTCCAAGTATCATTCGCAGAATCTGAAATGGACTACAGAGCAAGCTGCATGAGATTCGTTCAGGCCATCTCGTTCCCTCCAGCTAACCTTAAGGCTGAACTTATCCAAAACAGCAGCGTGAAACTGACATGGGACACCCCACTGCAAGGCGAACCAAAGAGCTACATCGTCTACCGCGACGGCATAAGAATCACAGAAACCACTGAACTCGGATTCACCGACGAAAATCTTCTGCCGGGAACCTATCACTACACCGTGACAACAAAATATGCCGATGGCGAATCAACACCAACCTATCCTATTGCAGTTGAAATCATGTCAGGCGTCAGCGAAACGAACCTCAGTTTCCAACTCTATCCGACCATCACGACATCGATGATTACCATAAACAGCAAAACCAACGGAGTATTAGACGTTTACAACAGCAATGGGCAAAAAGTGATGACCGCCAGCATTTGCGAAGGCGAAAACAGAATTGATGTTTCCAAACTGGCAAACGGCATTTATTTCATTGCAAACGGAACTCAAATGGTAAAATTGGTAAAACACTAACAATCTTATTTCCAACACGTCACTCTGCCCGGCTTATGTCGGGCAGTTTTTTTATTCAGGCAAATCATTTTTTCAAGATTTCGTTTTCAACCTATTGCCAATTCAACTATCTTTGTCCCGAAAATCTGAACGTTTTGAGTTAAACAATCAATAAATACAACGAAAATGAAATACAACAGAGTACTTTTAAAATTAAGCGGCGAAGCCCTGATGGGTGAGCAGCAGTACGGCATCGACCCACAGCGTCTGAACGATTATGCCGACGAAATCATTGAAGCAGCCAAGACCGGCGTACAGATTGGCATCGTCATCGGCGGCGGCAACATTTTCCGCGGCCTGCAAGGTGCAAGCAAAGGCATGGACCGCATCCAAGGCGACTACATGGGCATGCTCGCCACCGTCATCAACTGCATGGCATTGCAATCGACACTGCAAGGCAAAGGTCAGAAAGCCACCTTATTGTCAGGTCTTTACATCGACCGCATCGCCGACACCATGAGCAGTGCCAAAGCCATTCAGCTGCTCAACGAAGGCCACATCGTGCTGATGGGTGCCGGCACCGGCAACCCTTTCTTCACCACCGACACCGGCTCGGCCCTCCGCGCCGTCGAAATCAAGGCCGACATCATCCTGAAAGGCACCCGCGTCGACGGCATCTACACCGCCGACCCTGAAAAAGACCCGACCGCAACGAAGTTCGACCACATCACCTACGACGAAGCCTACGACCGCAACCTCAAGGTGATGGACATGACAGCCTTCACCCTGTGCAAGGAAAACAACATGCCAATGTATGTCTTCGACATGAACACACGCGGCAACCTGATGAAGGTTTTGCGTGGCGAAAACATCGGTACCATCGTGACGAAATAATCGTCTGGCATGCGTCACCTGATTTATTGAATCATCCTGTAGAGACGCAAAATTTTGCGTCTCTACAAT
>JAZQPN010000125.1:0-1657 GCA_045628585.1 Bacteroidales bacterium
ATCGTCGCACTTGATTTCGGTGCGCATGAAAATGATTTGTCCCATGATTTTGCCATCAATGAGCATCACGAAATCAAGTTCCGGAACGAAAGCCGCATCGTTGCGGAGGCAATGCAAAACATAATGCTCCAGGCATCCAGGGCGGTAAACATTCCAGAATGATTCCCTGACTAAAAATTCAACTTCTTTATAATCTGATGGTTGTTCGTTTCTGATGATGTATTGTTTCATTTATAATGCTTTAAATTGTAATTGTGTTGATTGTGTTTTGTAATTCATCCAAAAACCTTGCCGCCTCCATGCCATCCATTTGAACATGGTGAAACTGGAAGGAAATAGGCAAAACGGTTTTCAGGCAGCGTCTCCTGAATTTGCCCCACATCACCATCGGGTTGGAAAACAGCTCCGTATATTGGTTGACAATGGTGTCGATTTCGGTTGCAATCACCGCTGAAGTGCCGATGACCATGTCGTTTTCAAGGAAGGAACTTTCGCAGGTTTCGGCAACCTTTTCTGTCAAATCCAGATAATCGCGGTTGAATTGCTGCAAATCGTCGGTGAAATGGATGTCGCACGAATTGATGCCGCCTTGCCGGTTCGGCACGATGACATTGATGGCCAATGTGTCGTATTTCAGCATTTTGTCTTTTTGCGGCAGCAGGTAAAATTCTTCCATTTGGCTTGCCGCCTTGCCGATGCAATAGCACAGCAGCATGTTGAGTTTCAGTTTGTTTTTTCTGCCGAGTCTCATCAAATGGCTGATGTTGAATGTCTTGGTCAGCGTGACCATAGGCATCGGCGAATTCATCCAAAGTTCAAAGGCTTTAGCGCGTGGCGTGGTTTTCGGGTCGATGGTTTGTGGCATGTCAAATCCTGTCTTTTTTTGGCAACTTCTTATTCACTTCGTCCCAAGCGTGTTGCGCAAGTTCTTGAATGAGTGTGTCTTCCAATCCTTGGTTGAGCCAGATTTGGTTCCAATATTTCTTGTTCCAATGATGGGCACCTTCGATGGCGTTGTACTGTTCGCGCAGCTCGATGGCCTTTTCGGGGTCGCATTTCATCACCACCAGTTCGGGCCTGTCCAAAATGATGGCGGCGAAGATTTTCCCCTTGATGCGGAATACCAGAACGGTGTCGTCGAAAGGCATGTCCTCGGTGGCGCAAGGCAAGGAGAGGCAATATTCGCGGAAAGACTCGATGTTCATTATTGATTTTATTTGTTTGGAAGTGAATAAGTTCTGTTTTTGTTTGCACCTTGAGTTACCAGCAATCCTTCTTGAACCATTTGACGCAAATAATCGCGTATGCGTGATGAACTCAAGCCAAGAAATTGAGCCAAAATTTCCGCTTTCGTATTGCCATTCTCGGAAATGAAATCCAAAATGGCTTGTCGGTTTTCTTCCGTATTGCGTTTTTTTGTTGAAATTTCGTCCGTCTCTCCAATGTCTTTCTGGAAAACTTGAATTTCATCATCAAGGTGTCTTTCGTGCAGCCGCATCATTGTGTTGGTGAAAATACTGACGTCATCTTGTTCGCGAGATTTGACAAGTGCTTCAATGTATTCCGATTTTTCCTCTTTCATGACTTTTGTGGCTGGCAAATCGTGTTCCATCTGAAGCAGATTCATTACCAATCTTGAAACCCGCCCATTCCCATC
>JAZQPN010000126.1:0-3019 GCA_045628585.1 Bacteroidales bacterium
TTATGTTTCGCCTTGGGATCGAAACAATGCGGAATACGGAACTGAGGCCTACGTGAATACATATCATCGTCAGATTGAGGAACTTACAACTAATTATGGACCGCTTTTTGAGTTTTGGTTTGATGGCGCAAACGGTGGCACAGGCTGGTATGGCGGTGCCGATGAGCAGCGTTCCATTGAAGCAAAAACCTATTACAATTATCAGAAAGCCGTAGACATTATTCATAAAAACCATCCTGATGCCATGATTTTTGGCGGTGAAGTTCCGAGCATCCGTTGGGTGGGCAACGAGGATGGCTTTGCTGGTGCAAACCATTGGTCTACAATAGTTTTTGGTGAACGTGATGATATGAATTTGCTCAATACGGGCTGCGAAAACGGTGATGTTTGGTTGCCTTCTGAAACGGATGTTTCCATTCGTCCAGGATGGTTCTACCATCATCGGGAAGACCATCAGGTTAAGAGCGTGGCAAAATTGGTCGACATCTATTATAATAGTGTTGGGCACAATTCGAATTTGCTGCTTAATTTTCCTGTCAGTCTTTCTGGAAAAATCACCAAAGATGACTCAATCCGTATTATGGAATGGCATAAAGTGATTGTTGAAGATATGGATGATAACTTATTGAAAAATACAAAGGTATCATCAAGTAATGAAAGAGGAAAGTCGTATTCCGCAAGCAAGGTTTTGGATGACAATTGGGACACTTACTGGGCTACGGAAGATGGCATAAATCATGGTGAATTGGTGTTTGATTTTCCGCAAACCACCGCTTTTAACCGCGTTATGATTCAGGAATACATTCCGTTGGGACAAAGAGTGAAGAAATTCAGCCTCGACCGTTATATAAACGGCAAATGGCTGCCCATAGAAACCTACGATGATTTGACGACAATAGGGTACAAGAAAATCATTCGTTTTCAGACGGTTAGAATGGATAAGTTAAGAATCCGCTTTAAGGATTCAAAGGGCTGTCTGTGCATCAATAATGTCGAGGCTTTTTGTGCCGGTGCTTTGCTTTCCGAACCAATCATAAATCGTGACTTTGAAAACCTTGTCAGCATAAAATCAGGGGATGGAAATGCTGTGATTCATTATACAATTGACGGAACAACACCGAATTGTAAATCAGAAATATATACTATTCCATTTAAATTGAATTCAAAAGCAAATGTGAAGGCGATTGCAGTCGATTCTGAAACGGGAAAAACAAGTGCGGTCAGTTCGCGGGAATTTGATGTTCCGATGTCGCAATTCGAGGTTTGTTTCCCTGACAACCCGATGGTGAAAAGAATGTTCGATGGCAATGAGTTGACGTGCTATTATCTATCTGATAATAAAAATAATATTGAAATTGATTTAAAGCAAAATATGAATGTTTCTGGTTTCCGGTATTTGCCTGATCAGTCGCGTGATGCCGACCAACATATCACTACTTATTCGCTTTATGTCGACGAAAAACTTGTTCAATCTGGCGAGTTTTCCAACATCAAGAATAATCCCATCGAACAGACAGTTCGGTTTGAACCGGTTTGTGGACGTGTGGTGAAGTTTGTGGCAAATGGTTTCACGAATAATGGCAATCAGGGTGCAATAGCTGAATTTTCTCTGATTACGGATTGAATTGCATCACTTTTGCAGGAGAACCATTATTCTTTAATTCATTGAGCATGAATCTCATATAGGGTTCCGTATGCTCGAAAAAAGTTTTGTAGCCATCGCAAAGTGAATTCAGATATGATTCTCCATCCTTGCTTTTTGCAAAACGGTGTTTTGGACACCCTCCATGACATGCGAAGTAATAGTCGCACTTCAGGCATTGCTTGGGGAGTTGTTTCCTTTTTTCGATGCCAAATGTGAAAAATCGCTCGTCAGAAAGGATCTCCCGTAATGGTTTTTCTTTTATGTTTCCGACCATATATGATTGATAGACAAAGTGATCGCAGAGATAAACGTCGCCATTATGTTCAATAACAGTATTGTTGCCGCAGGTCTCATCAAAAGCGCAGAGACCGCTTGGAAGATGCGCATAATTCGCCAAGGTGACATCAAAAAACTGGACGAAATAGCTTCCGACATCATGTTTTACCCAATAATCGAAAATATCGCACATGAAACGGCCAAATCCATCGGCCGAGATTGACCAGTCGGTGGGTTCGGCGTCTTCTTCATTGGGATTTGTAATGCGGTTGGTGCTCTTGTTTACATATTCAAAAACAGGCAAAAACTGCATGTAATTTGTGCCACATTTCTTTAAAAATTGGTAAACACTTAATCCTTGATTTTCAGATAAATGATTTATCGTACTTAAAGTGTTGTATTCAATATTGTTTCGGTAGAGACATTCTATGCCGCGCACTACTTTTTCCCAAGTTTCCTCGTCGCCATTTGCCTTCCTGAATCCATCATGGATGGCTTTTGGACCATCTATTGAAACGCCGATGAGAAATCCGTTGTCTTTGAAGAATTGTGCCCAATCATTGTTGAGTAAGGTTCCATTTGTCTGTAAAGTATTGTGAATCAGTTTGCCATTGGCATATTTTTGCTGTAGGTTGATGGCTTTCCTGTAGAAATCCAATTTGGCTAAAAGCGGTTCTCCGCCGTGCCAATTAAATGTAATTTCTGAAACATCGTTTGCGTCAATATATTGTTTTACAAATAGTTCCAGTAAATCGTCATCCATTTTTGGCTGATGGTATTCGTATAAAGTGGATTTATCCAGGTAATAGCAATATTTGCATCGCAAGTTGCAAACCGAACCGACGGGTTTGATGAGCAAGCTGGAAACCTTTCGACTTGTCATCTCTTGCCATTCGTGAAGTACTATTGTGTTGTCTTTCAGTGCCAAAATATGGGAAATTTAAAGATTCAAAATTTAAAAATTTAAAGATTGCTTTCAGGTGCAAAATTAGGCAAAATTGTTGCAGAATTAATTGAATTTGTGTATGTTTGCTCGATTATTCGATAATTCATCATAATATGACACAAAAGCAAACCATATATCATATATGTAGAAAT
>JAZQPN010000127.1:0-1649 GCA_045628585.1 Bacteroidales bacterium
GAGAATTTTGAATGGTTTGGCTGAAAACATCAGGTATGCGCGTTTGCGCCGCGATTTGTCGGCGGAGCAAATTGCTGAGCGCGCTGGCATAGGGCGTTCAACATTGGTAAAAGTTGAAAAGGGCGACCAAGGCGTTGCCATCGGAACTTATCTGAAAGTGTTGTTTGCACTTGGTTTGGCTGATGATCTGAAAAAAGTGGCTGCCGACGATATTTTAGGGCGCCGACTTCAAGATGCAAAGATAAATGTCAGGGAGAAAGCCTCTAAAAAACAATGATTATGGCTCAAAGACAATCGAAAGACATATTCGTTTACATTGATTTACAATCGGTTCCAATTTTGATTGGCGTTTTGCATTGCGAAGTAGTCCGTGGCAAGGAAGTTTTTTCCTTTGAGCTGGATTCTGATTGGCTTAAAAGCAAGCATTTCAGACAATTGGATCCGGATTTGGACCGTTTTGCTGGCTTCCAGTATCTGAAAGAAGAGAAAAGCAATTTTGGCGTTTTCCTTGATTCTTCGCCTGACCGTTGGGGGCGAATGTTGATTAAACGCAGGGAAACGCTTTCGGCACGCGCTGAAAACAGGTCGGTTAGAACGCTCTTTGAATCAGACTTCCTTTTAGGCGTTTATGACGAAAACAGGATGGGAGCATTGCGGTTTAAAACCGATTTAAATGGTTCATTCCTTGATGATTCCAAAACACTTGCAGCTCCACCATGGACGTCCATCAGGGATTTGGAATATGCCAGTTTGCAGCTTGAAAATGAAAACATTACCGAAACAGATGCCAGAAAATGGCTGAATATGCTTCTTGCACCAGGGTCATCTTTAGGTGGAGCGCGTCCGAAAGCCAACGTGAAAGATGATAATGGTAATCTGTGGATTGCAAAATTCCCAAGCAAAAATGATGAAAAGGATATGGGGGCATGGGAACTGTTGGCGAATCGTCTTGCTAAACAATGTAATATCCAAGTTCCTGAATGTCAGTCAAAATCTTTTTCGAGCCAAAGACATACTTTTTTGTCGAAGCGTTTCGACAGAGGTCAAAATGGACAGAGAATACATTTTGCGTCAGCAATGACTATGTTGGGCTTGCAGGATGGTGATGATTTCTCAACGGGCGCAAGCTATCTGATGCTGGCAGAGTTTCTTTTGTCAAATGGGGCAAATGTTGATGCCGATTTAAGGGAGTTGTGGCGCAGAATCGTTTTCAACATCGCAATTTCAAATTGTGATGACCATTTGCGTAATCATGGTTTTTTGCTTACGCCGAAAGGATGGGTCTTGTCTCCTGCCTTCGACTTGAATCCAGATGAATATGGTAACGGATTGAAACTGAATATTTCAGAAAATGACAATTCTTTGGATTTTGACTTGGCACTAGAAATTGCGTCATATTTCAGAATGTCAAATAATGATGCAAAATCTGTTTTGGAGATGGTGAAAGGGAAAGTCTCAAGATGGCGGAATTTAGCTACAATGATTGGAATCTCAAAATATGAACAGGAAATGTGCTCTGCTGCTTTTAGAGTATGATTTGCAAGTTGATTTTCCGCTCATTGAGCCTGTCGAAATGAGTAGATTTATAAAGTAGTTTGTTTCTTGCCACTTACTTGATTATCATTTGATTTAGTCCAAGGTCAATTGCC
>JAZQPN010000128.1:0-5081 GCA_045628585.1 Bacteroidales bacterium
GGCGTCAACATCAGGCGTTGCAGCATGATGACGATTTTGGTTTCAGGATTTCTCACGGCCTTAATCACCGCCTTTTGCGGCCCGATTGCGTTTTTGGGTCTGGCCGTTCCGCATTTGGCGCGTTTCCTTTTCAAGAGTAGCAACCATTTCGTGTTGATTCCCGCCACTGCCTTGATTGGCATGGACTTAGCCCTTTTCTGCAACCTCATCTCGCGCCTGCCAGGTTTCGATGGCAGTCTGCCCATCAACTCGGTCACAGCCTTGATTGGCGCACCCATCGTGCTTTGGGTGATTTTCAGCAGACAGAAAGCGGCGAAGTGATGATTTTTGCACTTCCTGCTACAGTTTTCCAATAACAAAGAATAGCAACAAAACAACCTTGGGAACTTCAACCTTAACTCAAGCCACCACCCACTCCGCGATGTTCTTCTTTTCGGAAGAAAAACCGACACCTATGCGGAAAAGTTTCCTGCTGTCGGCGGCGTATGGTTCTGCATAGCCTTTTGTTTCAATCTGCTTCAGGGCTTCGGCTGCGGTGCCATCGAGCTTGAATTCAAAGATATAAACGTAATCATTGGTCTCAACGATGATGTCGGCACGACCGCGTGAGTTTTCCTTTTCGGTCAAAGTCGTGTAGCACGACAAAAGCCTGAATATCAGATACAGCGTGTAGTGATAATGACTTTCGTAGCTCCAAGCGCGCTGTTGGTAGTTGGCATCGTAGGGAATGGAAGCGAAGAAGCCCGTGAGTGCATCGCGGAGATCGTCCAAACGGCATTCCTTGAACATTTTATTCACCGAAATCACCAAGGAAAACGATTCGCCATACTGATGGAAATAGTCGTTGGCAAGAATGTCGATGAAACCGCTTTTCACCTCATTGTTCGGAAAATCAAGCCAATAGGTGAAGTCTTCCCCATCATATTCTTTTATCGTAAGGTAGCCGCTTTGGTAGAGCATCGCAAGCGGGTCTCCCACATCGGCCTTGTAGTCCATGAAATATTTCTTCGCATACGGGCGGCTCACTATCTCCTTGATGTCGGTCTTGTTGCGGTCGATGAGTTTCATCAGGTAAGTCGGTGTGCCAGAGGCAAACCAATAGTCGTCAAGTCTTTTCTTCGACATGGCGTTGAGCACACTGAAAGGATTAAAGACATCAACCATCTCCTCGGAGAAATGATAGCCGTCGTATTGCCTTTTCAGACGCCGGTACATTTCCTCTTTCGAGCATTTATGTTTCTCGGCCATTGCCTCAATCTCACCATCGAAATACGCTACCAGTTCTTCCTGGGTAATGCCACACAGCGCGTCGAAACCGCTATCCATGCTGATGTCTTCAGGCTGGTTGAAGCCGCTGAACACGCTCACTTGCGAGAACTTCGTCACGCCCGTGAGCAACACAAAACGGAGATGCTCGTCGGCTTTCTTGAAAGTGCTGTAAATCTCCTTTAGGGTGTCGCGGTTTTGTTGTTCCTCGGGTTCCATCAGCACATCAAGCATTGGCTTGTCGTATTCATCAACAAGTACGACCGCTTTCATGCCTGTCTTTTCATGTGCAGCGACGATTACATTTCTGAAACGGATGCCAACTATCTCGCTTTCCTTCACCACACCATACGCCTTCTCCCATTCGCCAAGGTAATCTTTCATTATCTCGTTAATGTAATCCGGATTTTTAAAATTGCCTTGCGAGAAATCAATCCTGAACACGGGATATTGCGCCCAGTCTTTTTCCAATGCGTCAATCTTCAAGCCCTTGAAAAGTTCTTTTTTACCTCTAAAATAGCTGTCTAAGGTTGAAATCAGCAACGACTTGCCAAATCTGCGCGGACGACAGAAAAAGCAGATGCGTTTCTGCGCAAGATTATAAACAAGGTCGGTCTTATCCACATAGACCATACTTTCTTCGATGAGGGTGCTGAATGTCTGGGTTCCAATAGGGTACTTCATGGCAATCTGAGTTTTACACGGCGGCAAAGTTACAAAAAAGTTTGAAAAATTTGCAAGATGGATTTTCTCGCATCCGAGCAACAACTCGACATAATATTTGCATCTCACTCGCCCAAGCGAATCATACTCCTGTCCTCTTCCTCTTTCTTGGCTTTCGCCGCACCCGGCTTGAAGGAATTGAAATTGTAAGTGATTCCTAACCAGAACATTTGCGTTTTGCCTTTGCTATTGTTGACCAGATTGTAAATGGCGTTATCGGAGAAAATATCCCAACGACGCGTGTTGAAGACATCGGTGAACATGGCCGTCACAAAGAGTTTTTCCTTGACCAAGACCTGCTTCACACCGACATTGGCATAATAAATGGGCTGGGTCTGGAATTGCGGGAAATATTGTGGCGTAATGTAATAAAACTGCATCTGCAAATCAGTGCCTTTCAACGGCTTGACATTCACAGAAGCATTAAAACTGTTCACCCAACCCTGATTGTTGATGTCGGCATTTTCAAAAGTGCCGCTCGTCTTCGTGTAATACACATTGTTGTTTAAATCGACGGAAAGCCATTGGACTGGCTTCAAACGCAGCAGCAATTCAAGGCCGGTCTTTCGGTCGGAATCGCCATTGATATAAGTCAGAATCAAGGTATTACCGCTCATCAGGGCGACTTGCGAAATGTAATTCTGAATGTAATTCAAATAGGCGTTTGCATTGGCATTGACATATTTTGAGACCAAAGAATAACCCAAATCCACCTTGTTGGAAGTCTCTGGCAAAAGGTTGATATTGCCCGTTTCGTAGGTCTGATTGTCAATCAAATTGATGTATGGATTGAGTTGCGGATAAGTCGGGCGTGTGATTCTTCTCGAAAATCCCAACGAAAGCGACTGCTTTTCAGAGATTTGATAATTGAAAAAAAGATTAGGCGAAAGGAAAGCATTGCGATTCAAGGTGTCCAATTGCTGCTTGTCGCTGTGCAAGGTCGTCACGCTGTATTCGAAGCGCAACCCCGCCTTAAACGACAGTCTTTCAGCCAGTTTTGAAGAATACATTGCGTAAGCGGCAGGAATGTATTCGCGATGGCGCAAATCGTTGCTGAAGTACTGGGAATAAACCCACACATTATTAATCGTATCGTACTCATAAAACTTGTGGTTGATGTTGTTTTGGCGCACCATCATCTTCACGCCCGTCTCCATTTTTCCTTTGCCAACCTTCTGCATATAATCGGCTTGCAAGGCCGTAACAAACGGGCTTCCACCCGAAACGGACTTCTGCACAAGTTGCTCATTTTCATAATAGAACGAAGGTCTGTCCCCTTTGATTTTTGAAACCGAAGCCAGCACACTCATTTCACTTTTTTCAGGAATGAAAACATGTTTGTAGGCCAACGAGCCTTCAAACATCACGCGGTTGAAGCTGATGTCGGTGGTGCGATACAGCAAGGGCGAAAAAGCATAATGGTTCTCAAAATTCTGGACATTATTCAGTCGTGGCAGCATCAGTTTGGCATCCAAAGTGAAGATATTCTTCTTCGAAGCGCGGTAAACCGCATTAGCGCCAAAAACCTGATTGCTGGTCGTGCGGTTGGCCGCAATGATTTGATGAATACTGTTCCCGCCTTGATAGAAATCACGGTTCAAAGTACTGTTAATCAAATCCTTTTCATATTTTCCGTTATAGTTAAAACGAAGGCTCCATTTCTTTTTGCTGTAACTCAAAGCCAGGTTTCCGTTCAACATTCCATTGAAACCATAATTGAACGAAGCCATCCCGTTCAGGCCTGTCCCAATCTGCTTTTTCGACACGATATTGATGATACCGCCCGTGCCTTCCGAATCGTATTTCACATCCGGACTTGTCACAATATCAATGCTTTGCACATTGGCAGCCGGGACGCTGTTAAGACTGCCAACCGTCGTCGGGATGCCGTCCAAGAGAATCAGAATGTTATTGTTGCCACGAATGGAGACATTGTCGTCATTATCCACGCTGACCGAAGCCGCAGAGCGCAACACTTCCAACACCGACCCCGTCGCCGAACTCATATTCGTTGCCGGATTGATGCTCGTTTTCTCAACAGTAACGCTTTTTGCGACACTCTCGCCCGCAACCGTCACTTCTTCAAGCTGTTGAGCACTTTCTTTCAAAACAATTTTCCCAACATCAATAGTCTTTTTGCCGTTGCAAACCACTTCCACTTCCTGATTGGCGTATCCTATATAACTGATTACCAGTTTATATTTCCCAAAAAACTCACCTTTAAACATGAAACTGCCTTCATCATTCGACATGGAACCGGCCTGAACAGCATTGTTCTCGTTTTTAAGGACAACAGAAGCATAAAGAATCGGAGCATCGCTCTCATCGGCAATTTTACCTTTAATGAGTGTCGTTTTCGTCTGAGCGACAAGCATTTGCGAAACCAAGGAGAAAATAATCAAGAAAAGAATACGACGCATAATAAATCAATTTTCTGCAAAAATAGTGTTTTTTCGACAAGGAATTACCATAACAGCAAGGAACTTACTACTTACATTCGCGAAACCCATCCACCTTTTGGCGGATGGAAGTAAATGCGACGAAATTTGACGAGTATTTTTCAGGAAACGAATCTTACACAAATGCTCTGCATTACCTCACTGCATGTCGGTGAAATCTTTTAGGTTCGACGTAGTCAATTTCCATTTCTGCGTAACTTAATCCTTACACATTTTAATTCAAATTGGAGGGAACACACCTTCCATTAGCCAAAAACTATAACCGCACTTTTCCATTACCATAACTGTTGGCCACGGATTCTTCAGGCTGTCAGCTTCTCGTTTTTGCTCATCATTTTCGTGATGTTTCTTTTCGTTATCCGATAAATGAGGGTTATACAAGTGGAAGTCGGAATCGGCATCTTCACCATTCCAAAAAGATGTGCGCTTATATTCAGCATATCCGGCTTCCACCGCCTTATCATACCAAGCGTAGGCCTTTGTCTTGTTTTCCCTTATGCCACGACCATGTTCGTAACACCAGCCGAGCATGACCTGTGCGTCAGGCCAGTCTTTTTGAGCCGCTTCCTTGAGCAAGGCCACGGCCTTAGCCTCGTCCACGGCCACCCCGTGACCGAAAAGATACAGGCAAGC
>JAZQPN010000129.1:0-8514 GCA_045628585.1 Bacteroidales bacterium
GAAATCCTTGAACCTCGCCCACTTCTCCGGCTGCTCGCCGTTCTTGTAGGTCGGCCAGCGGTCGGTGTAACGTCCAATACCCTTGTTTTCCCAGTAGTCCTCGTTGTGGAAGTCGCCCTTCGAGAAGTAGCAGCTGATGCCCAGCCCCTCGGCACGGCAGGCATCAAACAGGACTTTCGTGAGATCGGCGTTCGGGTTCGTCGAACAAGGACAGCTCGGATCTGTTGTCTTGTAATCGGTGTATTTCGTGTCGTAAAGGCAGAAACCATCGTGATGTTTCGTCGTGAACACGATGTATCTCATGCCTGCGTCTATAGCCAGTTTCACAATCGTGTCGGCATTCCATTCCGTCGGATTGAATTGACGTGCAACTTCCTCATAATCAGCAATCGGAATCCTTGCGTGGTTCATGATTTGCTCGGCATAAAATGGAATCTGTTTGCCTTGCCAAACGCCGCCCAATTCAGAATAAATGCCGAAATGCACGAACATTCCGAAATGCGAATTGCGCCATTCGACAAGCTCGTTTGGCGTAACTGTATCGTTTTCAGTGATTTTAGTTGGTTCGTTTGATGTATTTGTGCATGATGCAAGCAAAATCAAGGCTAAAAATATCAGATTAAATTTCCTCATTTTTTTAATGGTTTGTCTTGCAAAAATAAGCCAAAAACATCATTTTTCGGATTTTGTTTGAAATTTCACTGCAACATTTTTGGTTTACGTTGTTCGTTAGGTTTTAAAATGCAGTGAAACAGCCGAGCCGATTCATCCGTTGGTGTCATGTCGGCCTTCAAAGGTGAGATTTGGCCTTGACATTTTAAAATTTATCTCCAACTGACCAAAAAAACGTTTTTTTATGTAAGTTTGCAGCCTAAAGGAAAATCGAAAATGACTAAACTTGAAGATTTCATTGCAACCATTACCGAGACACGCAAGGTGTGGTTGCTACAGGCCATGGAAGGCATGTTTGCCATGTTGGAAGACGAAAATGGCAATTCCTATATTCCTGTTTGGGAAAGCGAAATGCTCGCAAAAAATTCAGCCATAGATGATTGGGAAGGTTACAATGTGACAGAAATGGGCTTTTCGGAATTGGTCGTTTGGCTGAAAGAATTGTCGCGTGACGAAATCGACATCGCCGTTTCGCCTGAAAAAGACGGAGAAATCACAGCTATTGCTTCTGCAAATTTCGGCAAATGGGCCAAACAATACGACGATCATTCCTATATTGAAGAGGAAGATGATGACGATGAACCGGATGCAAAGCCCAAAAGCAAATCAAATGGCGGTGTCATCGATGGCTTCGATTATGGCGAAGGCTGGGCGCATGAATTTTAAACGAGTTAGGGACGGGATGAGGAGATAGAAGGATTTTGCGTCTTGGCAAACTTTTTCAAGGGGTGACGAATCGAAGGATTAATCGAGAAAGTAGCAGTGGATAGTTTCAGTAGTTTCAAAAGTTTTTGATTTTCAGGATTTTTTATAGAGGGGAAAATATTAAAAGGAATATTTCAAGTTTCAATTTGGAGATTTTTTGAAGTTATTGATTCAACATTCAAAATAGTCAAACAGTCCACAAGTCAGAATAATCATGAAAAGCAAACTCTTCGGTGTACTTTTTTTTATTGAAACCGTTGCCTTGATTGTGGCGGCCTCTGTATCGTCATATTATCAGGATGTGGCGGAGGAGACCGATTTGAAATGTTTTCTCATTCCGGCGGCGGCATGTTTTGTGACGGGGGCGATTCTCTATGTAATTGGTCAACGCAAGAATAGCAAAGCGTTGAAAATCAAGGATTCGTTTCAGGTTGTGACGCTTTCGTGGATTTTGTTTTCGCTTTTTGGCATGTTGCCATTTCTCTTATATGGCACCATCGACAATGTCTCTGACGCTTTCTTTGAAACCATGTCGGGGTTTTCCACGACAGGCGCAACCGTGATAGAAAACATTGACAGTCAGCCACATGGCATTTTGTTTTGGCGCAGCTTGATGCAATGGCTGGGCGGTTTGGGCATTATTGTGTTCACTTTAGCCTTCATTCCTACGGTTGCAAAAGGTTCAAAGAAAATGGTGCTTTTTGCTGCCGAAGCACCTGGCCTGAGTGTAGAGAAACTTTCGCCAAAAATGCAGAATACGGCCCGCAGTCTTTGGATTATCTACATCATTCTCACGATTTTATGTGCCATCGCATATTGGTTGGGCGATATGAATGCTTTCGATGCGGTTTGTCATGCCTTTACCACGATTGCCACAGGTGGCTTCAGTACGCATCAGGCAAGCATCGGTTATTTCCAATCGTCTTATATTGAGTATGTTTGCATCTTGTTCATGATTTTGGCAGGCATCAACTTTGCCATTTATTTCTTCGCCTTTACGCGCCGTTTCGATTTGGTTTCGCGAAACGAGGAATTGCGTTGGTATCTGGCTTTGATTGCGATTTTTACAGCCTTTTACTTCGGCTTGTTCAGTTTCGCCGGACATTTC
Organism: Bacteroidales bacterium; assembly: GCA_045628585.1. GTDB lineage: Bacteria > Bacteroidota > Bacteroidia > Bacteroidales > F082 > Limimorpha. The sequence continues at coordinate 2,486 of JAZQPN010000129.1, forward strand.
GATGGCGTGACCGAAAGCCAATTGGCAGGAATGCCGCAGACATGGCAGGACAGACTGCGCACCTCGCTTTTTCATGTCGTAACTTTACTGTCAAACACGGGTTTCCAAGCTGAAAACTTCAACTACGACAATTGGGGGCTTTTGTTCGTGATTCCCACCTTGTTCCTAATGGTGATTGGCGGTTGCGCAGGTTCAACGAGCGGCGGCATCAAGGTGATTCGCATCATCGTGCTTTACAAGTACATGAGAATGGCTTTGAAGGAGTTCGTCCACCCGACGGGCATGTATAACATCAAGATTTCCAAGCAGTCAGTAGAAACTTCGTCCGTGAGGATGGTGTGCATTTTCCTGTCATTGTTCATTTTAGTTTTCATAGTGAATCTTTTCCTGCTGACGGCGGCGGGCATGACTTTGGAAAACGCAATGGCGGCGTTCCTGACTTGTTTCAGCAATTTCGGGCCAGGTTCAGGCCTGACGGGTCCTAATGGCACTTTTGCCGCAGTTCCAGCCGCAGCCAAGTGGATTCTTTCTCTCGATATGCTGCTTGGCCGTCTTGAAATCTTCACCGTCATCATGCTTTTCACGAAGAGTTTCTGGAAAGATTTGTAGGATTTTTATTCATCATGGCAATTTCCTAATCCACTCGTTATGTCTTTCCTTTAAAACTATGATATTTACCAATCATATCCGAAAAATTCCTAACTTTGCAAATTCAATAATTTTCAATTATGGGATTCTTCTATAGACAACAACCAAGGAAATTCAACTATATTCCAAGATATTACGACCCAGCGAAAGAAGAATGGGAAAAGAAAAAGGCCGAAAAAGGTCTGGATGCAAACTTGAGCCACGAGGAACAGCTTCGCATGCAGATGCGCTCGAAATGGGGAAACAAAGAGGATGAGGAAACACCGACCGAACGCCGCAACCGCCTCATCCGCCGTATCGTCCTCGGCGCGGTCATCGTTTTCATTTTCTATTTTGTGTTCTGTACGCCAGTCTTGACGAACATCGTCAGTGGCCTCATGGGAAAGTGATAATATGTTGGACATCATTAAGTTACTCCCCGATAGCGTAGCCAACCAGATTGCGGCAGGCGAAGTGATTCAGCGTCCGGCATCGGCTGTCAAAGAGCTGATGGAGAACGCCTTGGACGCTGGCGCAACGCAAATCGACTTGATAGTGAAAGATGCCGGCAAATCGCTGATTATGGTCATCGACAACGGCTGCGGCATGTCGGAGACCGATGCGCGGCTGTGTTTCGAACGTCATGCGACCTCGAAAATCAGCAAGGCTGAGGATTTGTTTTCCATCCGCACCATGGGCTTCCGTGGCGAGGCTTTGGCAAGTATCGCGGCCATCGCACAAGTGGAATTGAAGACACGACGCAAGGAAGATGAAGTCGGCACTAAAATCATCAATGAGGGTTCGGTCATCAAGGAACAGACCTTGATTCCGATGTCGGTCGGCACGACTTTCACCATTAAGAACCTGTTTTTCAACGTTCCTGCAAGGCGTAACTTCCTGAAATCCACGACAGCGGAAATGCGCCACATTGTCGAAGAGTTTACCCGCGTGACCTTGATGAATCCACAGGTTGCTTTCACGCTCAATAGTGATGGCAAGGAAATCTACCATCTTTATGCCGGCAACCTGAAACAACGCATCATGGGCTTGTTTGGCAATAATTATGAGGAAAAGCTGCTGCCTGTCAATCAGGAGACCGAGCGTGTGCGCATCAATGGCTACATCGTCAAGGCGGAATTTGCCCGCAAGACGCGCGGCGAGCAGTATTTCTTCGTCAACAACCGTTTCATAAAGCATCCTTATCTGCATCACGCCATCGAAAACGCCTATCTGGAAATGATTCCCAAGGACAATTTTCCAGGCTATTTCCTCAATATCGAGGTTGATCCGGCCGACATCGACATCAACATTCATCCGACCAAAACGGAAGTCAACTTCTTGGATGTCAAGCTTGTGTATGCCATTTTACATGCGGCGGTACGCAAAGCCATCGGGCAACACAACCTTTCCCCGATGATTGATTTTGAGGAATCGCCCAATCCCGACATCGATTTCGGCGAAGTGGTAAAATCGGGACGTTCCATCGTGCAGCCAACCATTTCCATTGATGAGAATTATAATCCTTTCAATCAACCTGTTAGCGGCATTTCGCGTCCATCGTTCCAAAGCAGTTCTTTTCATTCAGAAAGACCATCGAATACGGGTGATTGGCGTTTGCTTTACGGCGATAGGGTAGACCAAATGGAAGAAAAAGCGCCGCAGGAAACTCCACCGAAGAGCCAGTATATGCAAGTGAATCAGTCGTATATATTGACTACGGTGAAATCAGGCATTTTGGTTATCGACCAGCATTTGGCACACATGCGCATCCTGTTTGAGAAATTCCAGAAACAATTAGAAAACAGCGGCGGAATTTCGCAACAGGAACTGTTTCCGCAGCCCATCAGTCTGAACTTAAACGACGCTTCGTTGTTAAAGGAACTGATGCCCGATTTGGAAAATCTGGGATTCCGTTTGGAGCAAGCCAATCCGACGACCTTCATGATTAACGGAACGCCAGCCGATTCATCGGGGACGGATGCCGTGACGCTTCTGGAGAAAATATTAGAGAATTATAAGATAAACCGCACTGATTTACAATTGGATAGAAAACTGAATCTGGCAAAGACCATGGCAACGCAACTTTCTATGAAACCGCAAACGCCATTGTCGGAAACCGAGATGCAGCACCTTGTGGATCAACTGTTTGCATGCAATGTGGCCGAAGTGGCGCATAATGGTAAAAAAACGTACTATATTCTTGCAATCGATGAACTTATGTCGCGTTTCAATTAAAGAATAGAAAAGTTCAAAATTGTTCAAAAGTCTAACAGTCAACAAACAAATCAACAAATCGAAGATTCAACGTAGTTAAATAAACCCCCAACAATTCAACAATAAATGAGTCAACAATTTAGTCCAACGGGATTTTCCATTCTGCCAACAGTCGTTAAGAATCTGTTGATTATCAACGTACTGATGTTTTTGGCAACTTTCACCCTGAATCGTTTCAACATTGATTTGAACAGCATTCTGGGACTGCATTTTTTTAAGGCTTCCGATTTCAAGCCTTACCAAATCATCACCTACATGTTCATGCACGGCAACTTTGAACATCTGTTTTTCAATATGTTTGCCTTGTGGATGTTCGGCAACACGCTCGAAAACATGTGGGGTTCGCAGCGATTCCTGCTTTTCTACATGATATGCGGCATTGGCGCGGGCTTGTGTCAGGAATTGGTGCAATATATTCAGTATGCCAGTCAGTTAGCTAATTACGACAGTGTCAATTTAGGTGGTGGAAACATCATTCCAATGGCGCAATACCTTAATTTGATGACCACGGTTGGTGCATCGGGAGCCATTTACGGATTGCTTTTGGCGTTTGGCATGATGTTTCCGAACTCCATGATTTACCTTTATTTCTTCATTCCGCTGAAAGCCAAATGGTTTGTCATCGGCTATGCCGTCATTGAATTGGCCAGCGGTTTCTTTGGCGGTGGCAACATCGCTCACTTTGCGCATTTGGGCGGCATGTTGTTCGGCCTGATTTTGATTCTCCATTGGAAAAAGAAAGGAAACCTTTACTCATGAATCCGATGTTTGGCAATAGGGGATATGGCTACAACCGTCCGAATTTCGGCGACACGATGAAGGCGTTTTTCGCGCAAAAATCGGCATTGAATTATTTGCTGATTGCCAATGTCGGCATTTGGATTATGGTGGCTATGGTCAACGTGGTGGCTTGGCTCTTTAAGTCGGAGAGTGTCAACATTTTGGTGCATTTCATGGCATTGCCTTCAAGTCTGCAAGTCTTGACTGCAAAACCTTGGACAGCAATCACATACATGTTTCTGCACGAGCGTTTCTGGCACCTGTTTTTCAACGTGTGGATGCTCTATTTTGGCGGCATGATTTTCATGCGTTTCCTATCCGATAAAAAACTGATTTGGACATACGTCATCGGCGGTCTTTTCGGCGCGTTGTTTTTCGTGTTGGCTTACAACGTTTTTCCTGTCTTTGAGGATGTCAAGCAAAACGCATTCGTGATGGGAGCATCTGCGTCAGTGCTCGCGATTTTGGTTGCTGCCGCATCATACAAACCCGATTACGAATTAAACCTTTTGCTTTTCGGACGATTGAAATTCAAATGGTTAGCCATTATTTTTGTTGTCATAGACCTACTGAGTATCAGCGCGGAAAATCCGGGCGGACACATTGCCCATTTGGGCGGAGCCTTGTATGGTTTCCTTTACGGTTTCCTGATGCGCAAGGATTTCGATTTTGGCAAGATTTTCCGCTTCCCGAAACACAATGGAATGAAATATACACGTTATAAAACCGTAAAGGAAGAACCTCAACGTCCTGTTTCTGACGAGCAATACAATCAGCAAAAGGCTGAAAAAGAACGTGATATAGATGCCATCTTGGATAAGATTGCAAAAAATGGCTATGCTAGTCTCACGCAGGACGAAAAGGAATTTTTGTTTAAAAACAGTCGATAAAAAACATATCATGAATAACGATAAAAATACAGGCAGGAGGAGAGGGTTTTTCGGAAGCCTGATAGTTGCAGGTTTAGGTCTGCTGGCGCTCATCGGTTTGTTTGCCATGGCCCTGAGCGTGCTAAATCCGTATATCGACCCGCAACATTTCGTGTGGACATCTTTTTTTGGCTTGGCATTTTGGGAAATTTTCATCTTTAATCTGTTGGTTTTCTTTGCTTTGCTTGTATTTCGTTCTCGTATTGCTTGGATTTCGGTGCTTGCGATTATCGTTTCCATTCCGGGATTTATGAAATCATATTCTTTCGGGAAAAAAATCGCCGACACGGGCGATTTCCGTGTGATGACCTATAATGTCCACAATTTCCATCATGTAGATGAAAAGACATCGAGCGAAGATTTTGCCCAAGCCGTTATAGAAAAGGTCATGGACCAAAATCCGGATGTGCTTTGCTGTCAGGAATTTGGCTCTTTTAAAAAAGGCGTGACGCGACCAAAATGTATTGAACAGTTCGCAAAATCAGCTGGTTTTCAGCATGTTTATTATAATTTGAAAAGAAATTACGGCGGCAATGTGGTTTTCTCGAAATATCCTTTGGCAAAGGTCGATGAAGAATCGGGGTTCGGAAAGGAAAACACATACGGCGTTATGGTGAAAGTCGATGCGGACGATAAGGGCTTGTTCTATGTCGCCAATTTGCATTTGCTGTCGTATACGATTACTGATGACGAAATTGATGTGCTGATGGAGTCGAACAAATCGCAGGAAAATCTTGAAGAGATTGGGAAATCGGTGTTCCGCAAACTGAAATTTGCTTTCAAACGCCGCAGTGTCGAACTGAAAGAGGTTCTGGAAACCATGCCGCACGTTGATGGCCCGGTTATCATGTGTGGCGATTTCAACGATGCACCGCTTTCGTTCACTTACCAGCAAATGCAAAATGCCGGTTTTTCTGATAGTTTCGTGAAAGTGGGGCAGGGCATCAAGCCGACTTACGGGGGCCGTCTGCCTCTGCTTAGAATAGATTACATGTGGATAAATGACGATGTTATGCCAGTGAAATACAAGCGTGTGCGATTCAAGGCTTCGGATCATTATCCTGTAATTTTGGATTTTAATGTTAAGTAGGCTGCTGGACGTTGGCAGCTGGCTACTGGCACGTTTAAACAATGAGAAAAACAAAATCTTTGATTAATTGAGTCAAAAGCAAAAAAACGAACAATTATAAAACACACAAAATATGACACTTATCAAATCAATTTCAGGTATTCGCGGAACGATAGGCGGACAGCCAGGCGACAATCTGACACCTATCGACATGGTGAAATTCACTGCTGCATTCGTAAAGTTTATTCAACATAATGGCGTTGAACGTCCGAAAGTCGTTGTTGGTCGCGATGCCCGCATGTCGGGTTTCTTCGTCAATCAAATCGTGTGCGGCACTTTGCAAGCCATGG
>JAZQPN010000130.1:0-2273 GCA_045628585.1 Bacteroidales bacterium
AAAGTCGTAACTAAGAAAGTCGTTGTTGAATAAGACAAAGATTTTAAAACGAACACGGATTTCACGGATTGTCACGGAAAAGCATGTCCGAAAAATCCGTGTTCGATAAAAAACTCGTATTCAATCCGTAATTTCATCCTAATTATCTGTATTTCAAAATGGTTTCATCATCATCCGACTCACAATCAGTCGTAAAAAAAATTCCTTTTTCCGATTTGAGAGGCATCAGCGTAGGCAATGCCCAAAATAACGAGGCCAAGACAGGCGTCACGGTTTTCTATTTTCCTGATTCAGCGTGCGCTGCCGTCAAGGTATTGGGTGGCGGTCCGGCTTCGCGCGAAACGGCTTTGTTAGAGACCGAGCGCAACACGCCTCCGCTCAACGCATTGGTTTTTGCCGGCGGCTCAACTTTCGGACTGGAGGCTTCGCACGGTGTGATGAAATGTTTAGAGGAAGCGGGAGTAGGATATGATACGGTTTATTCAATTGTTCCAATTGTTTGTCAAAGTGATATTTACGATTTGTCATACGGCAAGGCCGATGTGCGTCCCGACATTGCCATGGGCTATGAGGCATGCAAAAACGCTTTGGAGGCAAACCGTGCGGAAAGCGGCAACATTGGGGCAGGAACGGGAGCGACCGTTGGGAAAGCCAAAGGCATGAAACAATCGCAGAAATGTGGCATCGGTTATGCTGCTGCACGGATTGGCGATTTGATGGTTGGAGTGGCTGCCGTGGTCAACGCATACGGCGACATTTACTATCATGGAGAAAAAATTGCTGGCATGACCGATGGCACTCGATTGGCATTTCAAAATGCTGCCGAAGCACTGTATGAGATGCAACCCAAGAACCTGTTGACGGGCAACACGACGCTTGTTGCAGTTTTTACAAATGGAAATTTCGACCCAACCATGCTCAAGAAAATCGCCAACATGAGTTCGGCAGGTTTTGCAAGGGCCATCTGCCCCGTCTTCACTATGGCCGATGGCGACACTATCTATGCGGTTTCGGTTGGCAAAAGCAAAGTAGAGGCCAACGTGAACGTGGCAGGCACTCTTGCCGCCGATTTGGTGGAGGAAGCCATACGCGATGCGGTTCTGTCGAGTAAGATTCCTGATGAGGAATTCATGAAAAACATTTTCTGATGAATGTCAAAAGCCTCAATCCGCGGATTGAGGCTTTTTTTTGAGTACGGTCTTTTGTTAATCAGGCCATCTGCCTATAGGTGATATTTCCGACTTATTCTTTCTTTCCGCCACCAAATTCCATCAGGTAAGCTTTCAGGAATTCATCAATTTGTCCATCCATCACGGCTTGCACGTTTGAGGTCTGATAGTTGGTGCGGTGGTCTTTCACGCGGCGGTCGTCGAAAACGTAACTGCGTATCTGTGAGCCCCATTCGATTTTCATCTTGCCGGCTTCAATCTTGTTCTGCTCTTCCATGCGGTGACGCATTTCGCGGTTGTAGAGTTGTGATTTCAAAAGGCGCAGGGCGTTTTCCTTGTTCTTCGGCTGGTCGCGGGTTTCGGTGTTTTCGATGAGGATTTCCTCTTCTTCGCCCGTGTATGGGTCTTTATATTGGTAGCGCAGACGCACGCCCGATTCCACCTTGTTCACATTCTGGCCACCGGCACCGCCGCTTCGGAATGTATCCCACGAGAGGCGCGACTGCTCGACAACGATTTCGATGGTGTCGTCAATCAGCGGGGTGACGAAAACGGAAGCAAAGGATGTCATGCGCTTGCCTTGGGCGTTGTATGGAGAGACGCGCACCAGGCGGTGAACGCCGTTTTCGCCTTTCAGATAACCATAGGCATAATCGCCTTCCAGTTCCATCGTCACCTGCTTGATGCCAGCGTCGTCGGCTTCCAAGAGGTTTGCGATGGTGAGTTTGTATTTGTGGTCTTCGGCATAACGCATATACATGCGCATCAGCATCTGTGCCCAGTCTTGGGCTTCGGTGCCGCCGGCTCCGGCGTTGATTTTCAGCACGCAACTCATCGGGTCGGCTTCTTCGCGAAGCATGTTCTTGAATTCAAGGTTTTCAACAATTTGCAATGCCGTGGCATACTGCTCATCGACTTCCTCCTCGGTGGCTTCGCCTTCCTTTGCGAAATCGACTAAGACGGCGAGGTCGTCGTAGGCTTGCTGGGCTTCGTTGTAGCCGTTGAGCCATGCTTTCACTTCGCGCATTTTCTTCATCACCACTTCGGCGGCTTTCGGATCATTCCAAAATTGCGGGTCTTGTGTCTTTTCTTCTAATTCCTGGG
>JAZQPN010000131.1:0-2205 GCA_045628585.1 Bacteroidales bacterium
AATGTACGACAAAGGTGTTGAGGTCACGCACGAATACGTTTATGAGGAAAACGGCATCGTGTATTGGTGGAACAAGACCTTGAACGAGTTCACCGTGCTTTACAATCTGAATGCCGAAGCTGGCGACGAATGGCAAATCAAAGTCGGCACGGAAACCATAACCGTTCATGTTGACGCCGTGGATGATTACGATTACGAAGACAGGACTTACAAAATGCTGCAAGTCAGCGATGAAAACGATGTTTTCAGCGGAACCATAGTCTGCGGTATCGGCCACCTGACGAGTTTCTTCCCCGAAAGGCTGATGAGCAAATCTGGCAACTACCGCGTGGAAGGCATGCGCTGCTATTGGAAAGACGGCGAACTGGTCTTCAAATACGGCGACAAGGATTGCGATGAAATTTACATTGATTTACATGGAATAGAGGAATCTGACAATCAGACATTCCGCGTTTATCCGAATCCTGCCAAAGGCTTCATCACCATCGAAACGGAAGAAGAAAACGCCGTTTATGAAATCCTAAACATCATGGGACAAACCGTCCTTTCAGGCTCGCTGAACGGTGCAAAACAAATCGATGTATCAGATCTTTCCGATGGCATGTATTTCATTAAGGTCGGCCAGAAAACGGTGAAATTTGTGGTGAGGAAATGATTTTGGGAAATTTGCGTAGAGACCGTCTCTACTGACCCGAACATTAGCAAATGGTAAATTTCCGTACAGAAAAAAGATAAATAATCGTTTTGTTGTACGGAAATTTACCATTTTTGCAACACAATTCATTTTTGATTCCAACAAGTTACGACAATGAAAAAAGTGAAAATCACCGTCATCAGGATGGCTTGCTACAAAGACCTGATGGCACAATACGAAAACCCAATCGAACACGCCTGCGAACTGAAAGAAGGCCAAGTCTTCATTGCCAACGGCTGGCAACGCCCCGAAGGGCTTTGCGAAAGTGCCTGGGAAACCATGTCGCCTTTCGTGATGACCCTCGCCCACGGCGGCGAAAACATTTACGACGGCTGGATGAAAAACCCGAAATCGGCCATGATTTCATGCAACGACGGCTTCCGTCCGGTCAGTTTCCTTATCGAAGCAATGGACGAAAACGCCGGCTAAAATACAAAATCATCTTGCGTTTCAATAATAATTGTATTTTTGCCAGATATTTATGTCAATTTACAAATCATCAATTAAATACTTTTACAAATGAAAAAATTATCACTTATCGTAATGATGCTGATTACTTTCAGCTTTGCAAAAGCACAACAAGTGCCGGGTGAATTCGATTATGATTTCGGCGAATGGGGAATCGTCACCGAAGAACTCAACAACCTTAGCGTTTTTCTCACTGGGAAAAGCTCGTTAGTCCTCCAGTCGGATGGCAAATCCGTGGTTTTCACCCAATACAGTGATGGCGGTCGTGCCGAAATTCTTCTCATGCGCCACAATACCGATGGTACTATCGACACCTCGTATGGTGAAAACGGTTATGTCCATCTGGCTCCGATGGGCAACACAGACTTTTACTCTTTCGATTCGAAAATTGTTGAAAACGACAACATGCTTATTTTGGCTTATACTTACGCTTATCCAGAAGGTGGCAATATGTTCCTGATGAAACTTGATTCCAATGGTAACGTTGTCAGTTCTTTCGGCAACAACGGTTATGTGACCTACAACAAACAAGCCAACTGGACATTGGTTCCAAGATCATTGGCCATTCAGAATGACGGCAAAATCATTGTCGGCGGCGAATACGGCGAATTCGATTACGGTTCCTGCATCTTACGCTTCACGGCTGATGGTCAGCTCGACACCACATTCGGTGACAACGGCATGGTGCTCCATGAATCATACGATTCCAACGGATGGCAAGTCATGGCCGTAGGCGAAAGCGTTGATGTCGCTCCAGACGGTCGCATCTACCTCTGCGGATGGGAAGTCACTCCTGACGAAGAATGGGGCTCACCTTACAGCAGCAAAATCATCTGCGTCGACCAAAACGGCGATTTCGTTACTACTTTTGGCAACAATGGCGTTTGGGAATACAGTTTCAGCGAAGTCATCGACTTCATCAACGCTTGCAAAGTCATGGATGACGGCAAGCTGCTGATTGCCGGTGCCGCAGAAACCTATAATGAAATCCAAGGCGAACCAATTTACAGCGTGTTGGTTGCCCGACTGAACCCTGACGGTTC
>JAZQPN010000132.1:0-3149 GCA_045628585.1 Bacteroidales bacterium
TCGAAACAGATTCTCGGCGAAGGATTGAGGATGAAATCACCGTTTCGTTCAACTGCAATCACCATAGCCTCGTAACGCGACGAGAGTTCCGAATCCATTAAAGACACATCCTTGAACCGGCTGTTTTCTTTAATCTCCATCTTATAAATCTCCACGTCGCTCTCTGGAGTCTCACGGATAAAGGTCTCATCTTCCACTTCGACCCTTGCCTTCAAAGCCGTCGTATGTTCTTCCGTACCGATGAAAGTAATCCTGTCGTATGGGAAAAGCTGGAAATCCTTGTCAGGCAAATCGAACTGTTCGTCAGCACGTTCCACTCCCACCACACTTACATTGTAATTGTCACGGAAATCGGTTTCAACGATTCTCTTGCCCGAATAAACGCTTTTCGGACTCAAAATCATCTTGGCCAGATGAAAATTCTCTTGCAAAATCTCAGGAATGACAAACATCTGCATCGACTGGCGGCGGTTCAGGTTCTCCAAAAAACGCTTTTCGATGCGCTGGTAGAAATTCATGAAAGGGCTTGCAAACCGAAGAAGAAGCGAAACCGCCACACCAATTCCGAAAGCCAGCCAGAACGAAACGTGATAATACTGCAAAATGGTATAGGTGATGATGCCCACGGCAATGGCATAACGGATGCCGTAAACCACATACACCACGAACAGGTTAAAACGGTTCGGGACCTGCAACTTGCGCGTCACATACCTGATGTTGTGCTTGAAAGCCATGCCCCAAAGGAAAGGCGTCATCAGTATCAAGGTAAGCAACAGATTAACTAACGAAGCCCATTTTGACGGCAGCACACGATTGAACAAAGGTGCAATGAAGGCATGACAAATCAGGAACACCGCAATGACAATGGCCGCGTAAATGACCATTCGCTTCAAATTGCGCGTCATGAAATCACGCAAGGCCACCATTTTGCCCGATTTGGCCTGGATGCCCGTATCGCTGTTGCTCAGTTTCTGCTTCCATTTGTCGGGCACTTTCGCATCGATGAAACCGAAAAGCGGATTAGCCGCCTTAATCATATAAGGTGTAAGGAATGTCGTAACGATGGAAACCGAAACGATAATCGGGTAAAGGAAACCGTCAATAACGCCGTAACTCATGCCAACCGTGGCGATGATGAATGAAAACTCACCAATCTGGCAGAAACACATGCCGCCTTGCAGCGATGACTTCAAACTCTGGCCTGCAAAAAGACGTCCTATCGTATTGCTGCCCGTCTTAAACACAAGCAGCACCACAGTAATGACCAGAATCTGCCACCAATACTGCACCAGAATTTCCGGACTGACCATCATGCCTACAGAAACGAAGAAAATGGCGCCAAACAGATTCTTGATAGGCATCACCAGTTTCTGAATCATGTCGGCTTCAAGCGTTTCGGCCAGAATGGAACCCATGATGAATGCGCCCAAAGCCGATGAAAAGCCCGCAATATTAGCCAAAACCACCATCAGGAAACACAAGCCGACGGAAAACACCGTCAAAGTCTCGGCCGACATGAACCTTCGCGATTTCTTCAAAATGGACGGAATGAGATAAATGCCGCCAAGAAACCAAACCAGAATGAAGAAAACCAGCTTCAACATACTGAAAAGCAACTCTTTACCATCAAAACTCTGGCTCACCGACAAAGTGGAAAGAATGACCATAATCAATACAGCCTCCAAATCCTCGACGACAAGTTCGCCGATTACGTTTTCGGAGAATTTCTCACGGTTCAGTTTCATATCTTCAAAAGCCTTGGCAATGATGGTTGTTGATGAGATGGAAAGCATGGCACCGAGGAAAATGCTGTCCATCTTGCTCCAGCCGAGCAGTTTTCCAAGGAAGAATCCGACGACGCACATCGTCACCAATTCCGTCAAAGCCGTGATGCCGACGGTGCCGCCTACTTTCTTCAACTTTTTGAAACTGAACTCCAAGCCGATGGCAAAAAGCAGAAACACCATGCCGATTTCGCTCCAAGTCTCCACGCTTGAATGATCGGTGATGACCGGAAACCATTCAAAATTAGGTCCGATGAGGAAACCCGCAATGATGTAGCCCAATACGACGGGCTGTTTCAACCATTTGAATAACAAGGTGGTGATTCCAGCCGTGACCAGAATCAAGGCCAAATCGGAAAATAGTGCCGGTAAATCTGACATAAGCAAAGGGATTTGTAATCAAGTGCAAAGTTATAAAAGAAATGCTTTTCTTCCATAGATTTATTTTGAAACTATGGATTTGGTGGATTGTTTTTTGAACCGTTGATTTCGCTGACGGGCAACTAACTACAGATTAAACGAATTAAACGGATTGATTTTATATGAACCGTTGTTTTCGCTGATTACGCTGACGGGCAATAAACTACAGATTTAACAGATTATACAAATGATATTTAATGCGCATCCTTCGACAAGCTCAGGAACCGCGCATAAATTTCACTGATTGGCTGGCGCGAGATGTTTTTAGAAACAAATCTTTCATAAATCCTTGCTTCCGTGACGGACAATGATGGCTGTTCCCTGAGCCTGTCGATGGGGCAAGCCGCCGTGGGCTAATCGCCCAAAAATCCTTCCACACAGTAGCTGGCATCGTCTTGACGATGACAGTTGTCGGGCGACCGATGAGGCGCACCGACATGGATTAAAAAAGGAAAGAACAAGAAAAAGATTTGTGAAAAGATTTATGTTAGATTTGTTTCCCTTTAAAAATTCACTTTCTCCAACAAAAAAAGCGGAGCGCAAATTTGCGCCCCGCTTTCGTATCTGATTGGTTTAAACCGTTTCAGGATTATTTAACGACAACGCGCTGAACAGTGCTGTTGCCATTGTTGTCGATGATGTTGAGGAAGTAGACACCTGCTTCAACATTCATATCGAGGACGTTGGAAGTGAGCTTCTGAACGCGGACCAACTGACCGGCAACATTGTAGATAGCCACGCTGTTGATGTTTTCGCCATTGATGGTGACCTTTGAAGTTGTCGGGTTAGGATAGATGCTGTAAACGCTTGAGTTTTCAGCAACGTTGACATCACCAACCTGAAGGGTGATAGGAAGTTCAAACACAGGAGTTTCTGGGTCGTTGCTGTTGATGATGAGGGTAGCATTGTAGACATCACCTTCGCTGAGACCAATTGAGTTGACAG
>JAZQPN010000133.1:0-5795 GCA_045628585.1 Bacteroidales bacterium
ATCCGTTAAAGACCAGAACCAAGCTGGTACTTGCTGGTGCTATTCCTCATTAGCATTCTTCGAGTCAGAATTGCTCCGCATGGGCAAGCCTGAATACGATTTCTCGGAAATGTACATCGTTTACAAGACCTATTTGGATCGCGCTGAAGCTTCAGTCCGCACCCACGGCGATGTGTCTTTCTCACAAGGCGGTTCGTTCGGCGATGTCATGTACGCCATCCGTCACTACGGTCTCATTCCTGATTCAGAAATGCCAGCCGGTGCCATGCACAACGATTCCTTGTCGAACTTCACCGAACTTTCAGCCGTGACCGACCCATACGTCAAGGCTATTGCTACAGGCAGCAAAATCCAGATGGATGCTGACGGCAACGCTTTGTGGAAAAAGGGTCTTGCCGGCATCTACGATGCTTATCTTGGCAAATGCCCTGAAGAATTCACCTACAACGGCAAGAAGTACACACCTATGAGTTTCGCCGAATCAACAGGTCTGAACATGGATGACTACGTCAACCTGACTTCTTTCACACATCATCCATTCTATGAAAAATTCGTCATCGAAGTGCAGGACAACTGGCGTTGGGGACAGGCTTGGAACCTTCCTATCGACGAACTCATGCAGGTGATGGACAACGCCATCGAAAATGGTTACCCGATTGCCTGGGGTTCTGACGTCAGCGAAAGCGGCTTCCTCCGTGGCAAGAACTTGGGTGTCATGGTTGTTCCGGACCTCAAATCAGATGGTAAAGACCTCACCGGCAGCGACATGGCTCACTGGACAGGTCTTTCAGCAGCCGACCGCAAGAAAGAAGCTCAGAATGGTCCAACCCCACAGAAATGGGTCAGCCAGAAAGAACGCCAGATGGCTTACGACAACTTCGAGACTGGCGACGACCACGGCATGTTGATTTACGGTACGGCTAAGGACCAAATCGGCAATGAATACTTCCTCGTGAAGAACAGCTGGGGCGATGCTGGCAACTACAAAGGCATTTGGTACGCATCGAAGGCTTTCGTGCGCTACAAGACCATGAACATCGTTGTCCACAAGGATGCTCTTCCAAAGGATATTGCCAAGAAACTTGGTATCAAATAATCAGTAAAGGAAAGATGTTAAAAATGGCGAAGAGGTCACCTCTTCGCCATTTTTCATTTCTTAATCTGTTCGAAACCTTGTCCGTAGGCGCCCATCACAGTGTTCATGGTCATGAAAGCCTTGGGGTCTTCGTCTTTCACGATGCGCAGGATGGCTTGCGATTCGCGCTTGTGCGCCACGACCATCAGGATATCGCCTTCGTGCTTGGTGTACCAGCCTGTGCCTTTTATCGTTGTCACGCCACGGTGCATTTCGTTCGCAATGCGGTCGGCGACTTTTTCAGGCTCGGAAGTGAAAATGAATGCCTGAACCGACTGCTTGTTGCCCGTCAGGACCAAATCAATGCAATAGCTGCAAACGGCCAGAACGACGAAACTGTAAATGATGCTTTCCACGCTGTGGAAAACAAAATAGGAACTGCCGATGATGACGAGGTCGCAAATGAGGATGACGCGGCCTTGCGAAATGTTGCGGTATTTGTTGACAATCATTGCGATAATGTCGGTTCCGCCCGTGCTGCCGCCTTGCGTGAAGGCCACGCCGATGCTCGCTCCGGCCAAGGCGCCGCCCAAAATGGCTGCCAGAAAATTGTCCTTGACAAAAAGGTCCATGGTGCCTGCCAGCATGGGGCCGGTGATGAAATGCTGCTGCAACGACATGAAAACTGAGGCCATCACAATGGAGTAGGCCGTCTTGATGCCGAAACCCGGACCGATGACTTTCAGTGCAATCAACAACAGAATCATGTTGATGACAAAGATGGAGATACCAGTCGAAAGGCCTGTAGCCCAAAAGATTAAGGTTGCAATGCCGCTGACACCGCCGCCCATCAGGTGATTGGGGATGAGGAATGCCGTCCAGCCAAAATCCATGACGAAAATGGCAATCGTGATGATGACGTAACGTTTGATTTCTTCCAAAACCGTTTTCTTGTCTGCTTTCATATTATTCCGATTATTGCTGCAAAAATATGTTTTTTCCCTTAGATTATGACTTGCTTTCGCTTTTTTCGTTTCTTTGCATATTGAAAACGAGGCATTGAGGCCGCGAGAATACGAGACATCTCGAAATCCCGAAGCCTCGCAGCCCCGAAATCCAAATTGAAGTTTATTTTTGAACAGTTACTTAATATGGACGCCCCCATTCTCAATGAACATAACAAGGCGGAATTTCCGCCAGCGCACACTGCCGAGCATCTTTTGAACGCCACCATGGTGAAAATGTTCGGCTGCGAACGCTCAAAAAACATGCATATCGAGCGAAAGAAAAGCAAAATCAATTATCTGCTGAGCGAAGCCCCGACGGCAGAACAAATCGCTGAAGTGGAGGCGACCATCAACCGGCTGATTGCCGAAGATTTGCCTGTCACTTTTGAGTTTGTCACCCGCGATACGATTCCTGAAGGCGTGAAATTGGACAAATTGCCCGAAGATGCCAGCGAGACATTGCGTCTGGTGCGCATCGGCGATTATGATGTCTGCCCTTGCATCGGGACGCATGTCGCTTCCACCAAGGAGATTGGCAGTTTCCGCATCACCAGCACGAGTTTTGCCGATGGCTCTTTCCGGATCGTTTTTAAGGTTGCGGAAGGATAATAGATGTTTTTTTTCTTAATTTTGCGGCAATAATCATTTTGAAGCCATGACTACATTCATTATTTCAATCGTTGTTCTTGTCTTGGGTTATGTCGTTTACGGCAGAATCGTTGAAAGGATTTTCCACATTCATCCTGAGCAAGCCACGCCTGCCACTGTTTTGTCGGATGGCATCGATTATGTCCCTATGAAGCCTTGGAAAATCTATCTGATTCAGTTCCTGAATATTGCAGGTGTCGGTCCAATTATTGGCGCCATCATGGGAGCGCAGTTTGGCACGGCGTCTTTCCTTTGGATTGTGTTGGGCAGCATTTTTGCCGGTGCGGTGCATGACTATCTTTCGGGCATGATTTCGTTGCGCGACAAAGGTTGCAGCCTGCCTGAAATACATGGCAATTATTTGGGTCAGAATGCCCGCCAAATCATGCGTGTCTTCACCATGTTCATGATGATTCTGGTTGTCGTGGTCTTCGTAAGCACGCCGGCCACATTGCTGAACGCTAACTTCACGCCAAATTGGAGCCCTTATATCTGGCTGGCAATCATTATGGTGTATTACCTGATTGCGACTTTGCTGCCTATCGACAAACTGATTGGCAGGATTTATCCTGTCTTCGGTTTCCTTTTGATTGGCATGGCAATTGCCATTGTCGCGGCTTTCATTATCTACAAACCTGAAATTCCGGAACTCATGTCGGGCTTGCAGAACCGCCATCCCGATGCGGCCAACAACCCTATTTTCCCGATGATGTTTGTCTCCATCGCTTGTGGCGCCATTTCGGGTTTCCATGCCACGCAGTCGCCGCTGATGGCGCGTTGCATGACCAACGAGCGCCAAGGCCGCCCGATTTTCTACGGCGCCATGATTACCGAAGGCATCGTGGCTCTGATCTGGGCCGCCGCAGCTGCCTATTTCTTTGGCCCTGACAGTCCGGTTGATATCAGTTCGAAGAGCGGCGCTGCCATTGTGGGCATCATCGCCGATACTTGGTTCCCGAAAGTCATTGCCGTCATCACGGTTTTGGGTGTCATCAGTGCAGCCATTACCTCGGGCGATACGGCCATGCGTTCGGCTCGTCTTATCGTTGCCGATATTATCGGTTTTGACCAGAAACCAATGAAAAACCGTTTGCTTGTGGCCGTTCCTATCGTGCTGGTTTCGGGCGGCATCTTGGTCTTTAGCATTACAGACAACCGCAGCTTCCAATTGATTTGGCGCTATTTTGCCTGGGCTAATCAAGTGCTTGCCACGGTGACGCTTTGGGCCATTACGGTCTACATGGCTGAAAATAAAAAAAAGCCTTGGTTTGTCATCACCATCATCCCTGCCTTGTTCATGACCATGGTCACGGGCTGTTTCCTCTTTGTGGCGAAGTCGGCTGATGGCGGTTTCGGCTCGTGGATACCCCGTGGCGTGGCTTACGGCATTGGTGCGGTCATCACGATTGCTGCTTTGGTGGCTTTCATCGTTTGGAAAGTGAAAGCTGGCAAAAAGGAAAAGACTAATATTTAAAACTCAATATCATGTTTACAAAAGACGTTTATGCTGGCCGTCGCGCCACGTTGAAAAAGGAACTCAATGCAGGTTTGGCTTTCTTTCCTGCCAACAACGAAGCTCCTTTCAATTATCCTGATAACACTTACATTTATCGTCAGGACAGCAATTTCTCCTATTTCTTTGGCCTGAACCATCCTGATTTGGTGGGTGTCATCGACTTTGAGACTGGCGATGAAATCCTTTTCGGACAGGAAGTCACCGTTGACGATGTGATTTGGTGCGGTCCATTGCCTTCACTGAAAGAACAAGGCGAAAGCATTGGCATTACCGATTGCCGCGATTTCAACAAGTTCGGCGAATATCTCCAGCAGGCCATTGCCAAAGGCCGTAAGATTCACATTTTGCCGACCTATCGTGGCGATACCCAGATTCAATGCGCCAAATGGCTGAATGTCAATGTCGATGCCGTTGAAAAATATGTCAGTCTGGAACTGATTAAGGCAGTCATTAAGATGCGTGAGGTGAAAAGTGCCCTCGAAATTGAGGAAATGGAACGCGCTGCCAACACCGCTTATTATATGCACACCACAGCCATGAAAATGTGCAAGCCGGGCATGGTTGAACAAGAACTTGCCGGTATGGTTGAAGGCCTTTCGCTTTCGGGCGGTGGTCCTGTTTCGTTCCCTGTCATCCTGAGCGTTAATGGACAGACTTTGCACAATCACGGTCACCGCAATGTGTTGCAGGAAGGCCGCATGATGGTTTGCGATGCCGGTGCCGAGACCGAAAACTATTATGCCAGCGATTTCACGCGCACTACGCCGGTGGGTGGCAAATTCAACCAGCGTCAGCGCGAGATTTACGAAATCGTGCTGAAAGCCAACATGGAAGTGGCTGACAATACGCGTCCATACATGCCTTACATGGAAATGCACAAATTGGCTTGCCGCACCTTGATTGACGGCTTGAAAGGCGTTGGCCTGATGAAAGGCGACACCGAAGAAGCATTGCTGGCTGGTGCCCATTACCTCTTTATGCCTCACGGCTTGGGTCACATGCTTGGCATGGATGTTCACGACATGGAAGGTTTGGGTGAGACATACGTTGGTTACGACGACATCACGCCACGGTCCACCAAGCAGGGTTTCAGCTGCTTGCGTTGTGGCAAGACCTTGAAACCGGGCTTTGTCGTCACCGATGAACCTGGCATTTATTTCATCCCGACTTTGATTGACCTTTGGAAAGCCGAAGGCAAATGCAAGGAATTCATCAATTACGACAAGTTGGAAACCTATAAGGATTTCGGCGGCATTCGCATTGAGGATGATTTGCTGATTACCGAAAATGGTTGCCGCATTTTGGGCCGCCCGATTCCAAAGAAGGTTGCCGATGTCGAGGAAATGTGCGCCCAAGGCAGAGAATGGATCAAGATGCCTGGACTGTACTGATTATTTGAGCCGATAAGCAAAAAGAGGCCGACTAAAAAGTGATTTTTTTGGTCGGTCTTTTTGTTTCTGCGTTTTTGTTCCTTAAGGCTTTGATTCGGAGCAAAAACGGCATTTTGTGGCTGGGAGAGCCTCAACAAGCCTCAGACAGGCTGTTCCAT
>JAZQPN010000134.1:0-2237 GCA_045628585.1 Bacteroidales bacterium
TGAACGGGAATTGTGGATCGAGGGCGGCGTGGTCATTCCTTTTGACAACATCCGTAGTGTTGATCGACATCAGCCAGCGCCTGATCAATGACGCCGCGCAGAGCATCATAATGGCACGGTTTTCTAGCCAACTTCCTGACAACATTCAATGAAATCGTTTTCTGATTGGGATTATTGTTAGCAATAGCCATCTGATTGATTTTGTAAGTCGGCACCACATAGAATTCCCAGAGATCAAGATTCAGCGGCTGCGGATCTTGAGGGTCTTGATTTATGTTGAGGCAAAACACATAGATTTCGGATTGACGGGCGGTCTTTTCATTTGCATTCGGATCAAAGACCTTATTCCAATAGGCATTGTTCGACGGTGCGATAGAGAAATTGCGTACAGATGAAACCCTTGTCTTGTTCCAAGGGTGAACGTAGGACGATTCTTTGACCTCGATCCGATGTCCCTGATAGGACATATCATAGGCCGTCCAGTAGTTGACGTTCTCAGACTTTGAGATACCAAGTGCCCGGGCAACAATAAACTCTGCGATCTCTGCGTGGAGCCCCGCCAGTTGAGCATACCGATAACGCCAAAAATCAAGAACGCTGAATTGTGCCTTCCCTGACAGGGTGAATTGATCGTGCTCGTCATAGGCATGATAGGATGTATTTTTCTTCTGCTCCTCGTTGACGAAATTCATCAAATCATCTATGAATCCCATTTGGGTATACTCCACTCCTTTACTGCATTGGTAGGCGATTGTAAAAGTACGAAATAAACGGACGGACGGAGAGGGGCACGGGCGAAGGAAGGCAAAAAGGAGAGAAAAAAGGACAAGAGAGGCACAGGAAAGCAGAGACCGAAAAAGAACCGTCTCAAAAGAAGGTTATCAAGTTGAGGAAGAATCAGGCGATCAGCTTACGGACGCTTTTGAAAAGCTCCGGTTTATGGAGAGCATCCGCTAAGATCACACCGAGGAGCTGCGTAATGGCGGCGAGATAAGTATCCGCCTTGGCGGAAACGGAACGGTGAGAGCAGCGGGAGTCCAGGACGAAGGTATCCTTGAGAAGATTAATGGTTCTCTCAATGGTCACTCTGTGGCGGTAAAGATTGTCCCAATGCTGCGTACCTCTGGGAATACCGGGATAGAAACGAAGGTTTTTGTTCGGATATGTGTAAACGCATCTGCCGTAAGGGGAATCTGTGCAGGGATGTTCACAGGTGCAGATTCGTTTGCTGCCCATCTGCTCAGAGCAGGGACAGACCCACTTGAAACGTGGCGAACGGTTTTTTCCGCCGGATTTACCGAGGAAGGCAAAGGGCGTACCGTCAACGGGGCAGACAGGCGTACCGTTTTTGTCGAAGGCAGCATTGGAAACGCCGGAAGCCTTGGAGTTTCTTGCGTTGAGCGGAATGCAGGCTCTTTCAAAGTGGAAATCGTTCATCAGGACGGAGTAGTTTTGGTAGGAATCAAAGGCGGAATCGCCGATGAAGGTTTTGAAAGAGAGACGCGGATGCGCGGCGAAGAAGTCCGAAAGGACGGGCTTCAGGGAGGTAGAATCGCCGATTTCCTTGTCAACATCGGGAGAATCGGATCTTTGGGCAACGATATCGGGGTATTTCCGTTTGAAGTTGTCATCGAAGAATTCGATGTGGCGAGGGATACCGAGACCATTGGTCAGGATACCGAGCTTCAAGGCATAGCAGAAATGACCGTTGATATGCTGCTGCTTTGCGTCGGGATTTGACTGGGAGATGTCCGGCAGGAGGGAATAAACGCCGCGATAGGGATCGTAGTCGGGATTGCCTTTAGCGATCTTCTTCGCCTGTTGAAGTTTTTCGGACATAAACTTGGGATTGTTTTCGGAAACGGGCAATTCGATGCCGGTTGTATCGTAGATCAGGTAATCCGCCTTTTTTGCGTTGATCTCCCTGCAAATAGGATCGGTAACATCGACCAAGTATTCAAACATGGTTTTCAGTTGATCGCAGTAGTTTTGTCTGAAGCGGGTGAACTGAGAGGCGTCGGGAACCTTGTCGAAGCCGCAAAAATCCCGAAGCTCAGCGCTTGTTTTCAGAATGGTGATCAACAGCTTGTCAGTCGGGATTCCCAGAAGCTTTTGAAGGGTCAGGGCACGGATAAAGCTTTCGAGATGATAGATATGCTTTCTGCCGTTAAACCGATAGAAGGCATACCTGAAGGATGTGGGAATGAGACTGTCAAAATCGAGGTGTTCCTCCAGAA
>JAZQPN010000135.1:0-13488 GCA_045628585.1 Bacteroidales bacterium
CCGTCTTCCTTGTCCCATTTGGCGTGCTTCACACCCACATTTTCGGCAGGAATCATTTCGCAGTTAAACATCAGTTCCTTGGAGCGGTATTTCCTGTTGTAGGTTTCAATCAGGCCTAAGATTTCCTGCACGAATTTCTCATAATCAGGATTATCCGTAATCTGAATCTTCATGAATTCGGCAGCTTCCACCAAGCCATTCACGCCGATGGTGAGGTATTGGCGCGCAATGTTGATGTAGCCGGCATCGAACAGCGGCAGCATGCCTTTGTTCAGCAGGTTTTTCAGATTTTCGTTGTAGCAGATTTGCACCTTGTGGCAGAGGTCGACGATTTCCTCTAAGAAAGTGAGATAGTGCATGTTGTTGCGCACGGCATACTGGATGCAGCGGTTCAAGTTGATGGTCAGCACGCTCTTTGAACCGGTGGAAACGCCACCAGCACCCAAGGTGTAGCTGAAACCATTGTCCTGAATTTCGTTGCGCAGACGGCAGCACGACGACAGCGAATCGGCGTTGTCGCTCAGATAAGTGAAGAACGAATGGCCTTCGGCATACATCTCAGCCGTGAAATCGCCCCATTCCGTATCGATGACATCACCGTCTTTCGAGAGCAAAGCCATGGTTTCGACCGGGAAAGTCAACACAGCACGCTGACGCTCGGCATTGAACCATTTCATGAAGCGTTTTTGCAGCCAACTTAGTGATTCCCAATCGGGTTTCGTGCCGTCAGGGAAATAGAAGTTGCCGAACAGCGATTCAAAATAATTTTTGTCGTAGTAGGCTATATTCCAGAACACAGACTGGTAATTGCGGGCACCGGCAGGCTGGTTGAGCGAGTAGACAATCTGCTGAAAACAATCGGTGATGACTTTGTCGATGGTGCGCTTTTTCAAAGAATAGTCGACCACCTCATCGGCGCGCTTGTAATAATCGGTGCCGTATTCCAAGCCGATGAAATAGTTCATATACATCAGGAATTCAGGCGTGGCGCAGGCTCCCGAAAGTTGAGAGGAGACCATGAACACCATGTTGATGAATCCGCCGCAGAACGAGCGCAAGTTGGTCGGAGCGGTGGAATTGCCGCCGATGGACTTGGTGCCTTCCAAAAGCCAAGGATACATGGTGATGGAAGCACAGTAATTGGCCAGCGAAGTCTCATCGTTTTTGTAGATAAAGTGGTTGTTGAGCAGATACATATATCTGTCAGCCAATTCCTTACCATACACTTCCTTGATGCGGTCGGTGAGCATGCGGCGGTTGATGCGGATGAAACTCGACTTGGGCAATTCGCCAATCAGCGTGGCAATGTTTTTCTTCTCCACATTGGCGTTGGCATCGTATTTCGAACCTGTTGCAGCGTTGGAAGCGTCGCAGTAATTACTCAAAAACTCGATTTTCTCGTGAATTTCACGGTCTTCAGAATGTTTTTGGCGGTAAAGAATGTAATTCTTCGCCACGGAATAATACTGTTCGGCCATCAGCGCGGTTTCCACTTGGTTCTGGATGTCCTCAACGGTCATGCCGTTGGTTACCCTGACGCGACTCAAAATCGAGTTCAAATCCTCGTCGGTGGCATAGAATCCCGATGCCAGAAAAGCCTTGCTAATGGCTATTTTTATCTTCTCAACGGAAAAGGCTTCTTCCTTTCCGTCTCTTTTGGTAATGTACAGTCCGCCGTTGCTCATAAAATGTGCTCGTTTTACAATTATCCTTTGATTTTCAAAGGATTAAATGAATGTTTCTTTTGGAAAAACTCGTTTTGCAAAGGTATATCTTTTCACTTTTCCGCACCAAAAAACGGCAGAATTTTTTTATCAACAAAATTATCAACAGGCTAATCCTTTGATTTCGTTTGATTTGATTATTTTTGCAGCGGAAACAAAAACAAATGGATGTTTTGTTGCGTTTTTGTTCATGAAAGCGGTGCGTGTTGTATCTGATTGGAAAATTGCTTGACATGAAAGATTAAAAAACATTAAAAATTAGAATATTATGGCAAAAAAGAAAAGAATAGAAAACAAGTTGAGCACGTTTACAAGTGCTATTTTAGGCATTTTTGTTGAAGAACCATTTCGCCCGAAAAACTACAAACAGGTCTGCAAAGTGCTGGGTATCAAGGATCAAGCAGGAAAGGATGTGGTCTACAATATCCTTATTGATTTGAAAGACAAAGGTTTGCTTGACGAAGCAAAACCTTACAGCTATGTCATGAGTGCTGCGGGCTTGTCGCAATTTGGTCCGAAGACGCAGTATGTGGAAGGTACCGTTGACATGAAATCGACGGGCAAAGCGTATGTGGTTTTGGATGACGAGGACGGAGAAGACATTTTCATCGCTTCCAACAACACGGGCAAGGCCTTGCATGGCGACCGCGTGCGTGTGGCGATGTTCCCGAAACGCAACAAGAAAAAGCCTGAAGGTGAGATCGTTGAGGTGCTGGAAAGAAAGCATACTGATTTTGTCGGCGTCTTGCGCATCACGCGCGGCTATGTGTTTGTAGTGCCAGATATGGAATCGATTCCAGTCGATATTTTCGTTCCGAAAGGCGAACTGAATGGCGCCAAGAATGGACAGAAAGTCATCGTTCATTTGGTAGATTGGCCTGACGGTTCGGGCAACCCGTTTGGTGAAATCGTTCGCGTGTTGGGCACGCCTGGCGAAAACGATGTGGAGATGGAATCCATCCTTGCGGCGCATGAATATCCGATAGATTTTCCTGAAGAGGTTGAAAAGGAAGCGGCAAGTATTCCAGTGAAAATCAAGGCGGAAGAAATCAGGAAACGCCGCGATTTCCGCGATGTGTTCACCGTCACCATCGACCCAGTCGATGCTAAGGACTTCGACGATGCCATCTCGCTGCGCAAATTGGAAAACGGACATTGGGAGGCGGGCGTTCACATTGCCGATGTTTCGCATTACGTCACGCCAGGTTCGGCCATCGACAAGGAGGCTTTGAGTCGCGGCACTTCGGTTTATCTAGTCGACAGAACCATCCCGATGCTGCCTGAAAAACTGTGCAACAACGTCTGTTCCTTGCGTCCCGATGAGGAAAAACTCACTTTTTCGGTCGTTTTCGAAATGGACGATGATGCCAACATTTATAATAATTGGATTGGAAAGACCATCATAAAATCCTGTCGCCGTTACACTTACGAAGAGGTTCAGGCCATGATTGAAGGCGGTGATGGCGATTACAAGGAAGAGATTCTCACTTTCAACAAACTGGCTACCAAGCTCCGCGAAAAACGCATGGCGGCAGGTAGCATCAATTTCCATTCGGAAGAGGTGAAGTTCATTCTCGACGAAAACAAGAAACCTATCGATACTTATATCCGCGAACAAAACGAGTCGCACGAACTGATTGAAGACTTCATGCTGCTGGCCAACCGCACGGTGGCCGAAACCTTCGGAGGCAAGCAAAGCAAGTGGAAAAACCATACCTTTGTCTTCCGTGTCCACGATGAGCCGAATCCTGAGAAACTGAACAAGTTCATTCTCTTGATTTCGCGTTTGGGCTATTCGATGGACATCAGCACGCGCTCGAAACTGGTCAGTTCCTACAACAAACTGTTTAAGGATGTCGAAGGCAAGGGTGAGAAGAATCTGGTGGAGCAAGTGGCTGTCCGCACTATGGCAAAGGCCGTCTATACTACAGACAATATCGGTCACTATGGCTTGGCATTCGATTACTACACGCATTTCACTTCGCCTATCCGCCGCTATCCCGACCTGATGGTTCACCGCCTGATTGAGCGTTACCTGATTGACGGTCAGCCGTCTGCCGACAAGAAGAAATATGATGAAATGTGCCTGCACTCAAGCGACATGGAAAAACAAGCCGAAGAAATGGAACGCCAGTCGGTGAAATTCAAGCAGGCCGAATACTTGCAGGACAAGATTGGCCAAGTGTTCGATGGCTTGGTTTCAGGTGTGAGCAAATGGGGCGTTTATGTCGAACTGAAAGGCAACAAGTGCGAAGGCATGGTGCGTTACGAGGATTTGCCTGGCGACTATTATTTCCTCGACGAAGACAATTTCCGCGTCATTGGTGAGGACACCGGAAAGGTCATTCAGTTGGGCGACGAAGTGAAGGTCAGGATCAAGGCCGTCGATTTGTTCAAGCGCCAGATGGATTTCGAGATTCTGGATGATGGGGTGGGGAAGAAGAAAGGCAAGAAGAAACGCTAATGCAGAGTTTGCCGAAAGTCGTGTGTCTTTATACATTCGTCTTGTTTTGAAAGGTGATTTTGGAATTTTATCAAAAAATATTCCATAAAAACTTGTAATTCAAATAAAAATATCTACTTTTGTAAATTAAATTATTTGTAATTTACAAATTTGTAAATTTTAAATCATGAAGTTTTACGATAGGGAAACCGAATTACAGGAACTGCACCGATTGGACGATTTGTCACATTCCGTCTCACAATTCACGGTGCTAATAGGCCGTCGCCGTACAGGAAAGACAACCTTGCTTGTAAAGGCTTTTGAACACAAGAAATATTTGTATTGCTTTGTCGGGAAAAAGTCGGAACAGATTCTGTGTCAGGAGTTTCAGCAACAAATTGAGACTGTTTTGGGCATTCATATCTATGGACAAGCCGTCAGGTTTTCGGCTTTGCTCAACGAAGTGATGCAATACAGCCGCCAGCAGCAAGTGACTTTGATAATCGATGAATTTCAACGACTTATGGAATTGGACGAGTCCATCATTTCACAAATTCAGAATGTTTGGGATCAAAACCAGAACGATGCGCACATTCATTTGATTGCCTGCGGCAGCATCTATTCCATGATGAAGCGGATTTTTGAAGACCGCAAGGAACCTTTGTTTGGCCGCAAAACCGCAAGAATAGTGCTGAAACCTTTTTCAATCAGCACTTTAAAACAGATTTTCCATGATTACAATCTCAATTATACCGTTGAAGATTTGCTGATGTTGTATGCCATAACGGGTGGCGTGGCAAAATATGTGGCACAACTGATGGAAAGCGGTTGCAAAACGTGGAACGACATGATACAAACCATTTGCAATCCATCGTCAGTTTTCATTGAAGAAGGCACCGAATTGTTAGTAGGTGAGTTTGGTAAACGTTATCAGATTTATTACAGCATCTTGCAACTCATCGCTAATGGGATGACTTCACAATCGGAAATCGACAGCATTGTCGAGAAAAATACGGGGCGTTATCTTGAAACTTTGGAAACGGATTATTCCTTGATACGGAAAATGCGTCCTATTTGGTCAAAACCTAATAGTCAAGGAATTAAGTATTACATTGAAGATAATTTCCTATGCTTTTGGTTCCGTTTCATCGAATCGAACCGCAGTTTGGTGGAACTCGGAAAATTCGATTTGCTTGCCAAAGACATCACACAAAACTATCCGCAATTCAGCGGTTTAGTATTGGAAAAATATTTCCGCCAACTGTATGGCGAAAAGCCTGATACAACGGAAGTTGGAAACTGGTGGGCATCAGATGGAAAGAATGAAATTGACCTGATTGCCATTGAAAAACTGAACAAACGCGCGGTTGTCGCCGAAGTGAAAAGGAATCCTGAACGTTACGATGCAAGGCTATTGGAGGAAAAATACGAAAAAATCAAGAAAAACCTTCATGGCTTTCAAGTGGAATTAATGGGTTTATCTCTAAAAGACATGTAAAAATGAACCTGCAACTGCATCCATGCACATTCACTGATTTTCAAGCCGTTGTGGAATTAAACGAGACAGTTTATGCTTCGCTGCCCGACAAGTCGGTTTTGCGGCATAATTCGCCCGAAATGATTGCGTCCTGCCTACAGGAACCGAATGTGACTTTGGGATTTTGGGATGATGAAAAACTTGTCGCCATAGGCGTTCTTTATGTACCACAATGTTTGGAAGAAGACCATGCGCACGATGTTGTTGGACTCTTAGACAACGAGATTACGGGGTTACGAGACAGCGAGGCTTTAGAACTTGAAGAATTGGAAAAATTAGGCATTAAGGCAGCGAATCAGAAATTGTTTCTGGTGAGAGATGGCTATCGCGGTTTGGGTTTGCAGCGGAAACTGATTCAGGAAGTGGAAAAACTGGCTGTTCAAAGAGGTTTCAATCTGCTTTGCACGACTTGTGCGCCACACAACAGTTTCAGCATCAATAATTTCCTGAAGGAAGGTTATCGTTATGCCAAAACGGAAGAAAAATATGGCGGTTTGGTGCGGAATCTTTACTATAAGCAGTTGTAAAGGCAACAATATTTTAAAAACCAAAACATCCAAAACCTGCAAAACTTTTGTTCACTGTTTCTGAATCTCGCAACCGCTCGATTCCGGGCATCGAAGATGCGGAAACCGATGACCCCGATTAGGGGGAATCGGAGAAAATGAAAGAAGAAAAAATTTGGGCAATAATATACAATTTGACCTTTTTATGACCAAAACATACAAAACCCACAAAACCTTTCTCTATCCACCTTTGAATCTCGCAACCGCTCGATTCAATGCAGCCTTTCGGCGATTTCAATTACCCAAAACGCAGTGTGAGGTTTACCACACATCCGACCAAGTGACGGAAATGACATGATTGGTTGAAACGCCATCGCCTTTGAACACGTTGTTCAAGCCCATGGAATAGCGAATCTCTATGAACCAATAACTTATGGCAGCGGTAAAACCATAGTCAAGGCGGTTGTAAGCGTCTCTTTCCCAAGGTGTAAGATATTGTTTGGTGTCTCTTTTCGTCTTTACCGACATCACATCATTGCCGCCAAAGCAATACCCAATGTAAGGCCCGATGCGCAAACGCGCCATTTTTGCCTCACTTTCGTCTTCTTCATTCCATTTCCGCATGTAGACGTTCAGCAGCAGCGGCACGTTGATATAAGATGATTTTTCGGCATAGAAGAACCTGTTTTTGTCTTCGTTGATGCCCGATTTGGTTTTCATGCCTTGCCGCGAATAAATCACGTCGATTTCGGCACCGAAGATGGAATGTTCGGGAATCAAGGCAATGCGGATGCCGCCGCAAAAATCGGTGCGGAAATGCGTGGTGTCGATGTCTGAAAGTTTCATCGTGGAAAACGCCGGACCTATCAGCAGGCCGCCGCCAATACGTTGGGCGAAACATGCCGAAACGCTGATGATTAAAAGGGCCAATATGATAAAACGCTTTCTCATTGCGGTTGCAAAGATAAACGAAAACCATCAAAAACACGCAAAAAAAGCGCAGCAGAATCGTTCCGCTGCGCTTTTTCATCTCATCTTGGATATTTTTATTTCTGGTAAATCTTCTGCCAGTTCTTGTATTCTCTTTCCTGCCATGGGCCGTTGTGGTAGACGTAGGAAGCAATCAGCGGGATGACGGTTGTGCCTTCGGCGTAAACCATCTGCTGGAGCTTTTCGCTCACCTTGCCCCATGAACCGGCTTCGAGCAGCGTTGATGATGAGCAAGCACCATCGCGCACATCTGCCACGGTGATTTGGATGGCGTATTTGTGCATTGGCACGTCGTAGCCGAGGATTTCGGCGCAGACGACGGTATCCTGAGCGAAGTTCTTAGGAGTGCCGCCACCGACCATGAACAGACCGGTTTCAGGAGCCTGCATCTTGATTTCGGTCAGTTCGATGAAATCGCGGACTGAGTCGATGCTGACATATTTTTCGCCTTTGTGGGTGCGTTCCCACTGGTGTTTGCCGATGCCGAAGCCAGCTGATGAATCGCTGAAAGCAGGGCAGAAAATCGGCACGCCACATTCGTAGCAAGTCTGGATGAGGCTGTCTTTCTTCACGGAACGGCCATCATGCAGCCATTTGCCGAGATTCCAGATGAATTCGCGTGATGAATATGGACGTGGTTCGAGCATGTTCGACAGCTCGTAAGTGGCGTTGTCGCAAGCCTGAAGCTGCTCTTCGTCGATATAGGTGTCGTAGATGCGGTCGATGTAAAGTTCGCGAAGGGTGGTGTCAGGAATGACGTTTTCCTTTTCGCCGATATAGTGCTTGAAGCCAAGAGCTTCGAACAGGTCCATGTCGATGATGGAAGCACCTGTCGAAACGACCACGTCGACCATCTTGTTGCGTACCATGTCGACGTAAACCTGCATACAGCCGGCAGCTGAGGTTGAACCGGCGATGGTGAGGATGTTGGTGCAGGTCTTTTCCTGGCACATCATCATCAGGATGTCGGCAGCACGGGCGGTGTCGCGTGAAGTGAACGACATCTTGCGCATGGCGTTGATCAGTTCGGTTGAGTCGTAGCTCTTTATGTCGATATGTTCGACAACTTCTTTCAGTAATTCTTTTTTCTCCATTGATTGAGGTATTTAAATGTTTTGTGGTGCAAAGGTATGAAATAAGTTGATTTGTCAATTAAAAAACTGGGCAGAAACATGATTGTTTGCAATGTATGTTACAAAAACCCCATTTTTCATTTCTTTACAAAATATGTACCAAATTGTATGGAAATTTAAAAGCGCTTCTTGTTAATGATAATGCAATAATTTGATATTCAAGTGATTGATATTTTATCATTATGAGATTTGCTTCCACAAAAACATCACGCATCAGCCTATCCGTATCGACTACAGAATGGCGCGGATTTCGGGGCGAATAACCATTTTATTGCATTAACTTATTCGGAGTAACACTATTTTCCGCTTCCGTCACCTTCAATTCAAAGCAAATTCGTACTTTTGCAACCCGTATTGGTAAAATCAAACGCGATATGAAATACGGATTTGACAACGGGAAATACCTCAAAATTCAATCGGAACACATCAAGGAACGCATTGCAAAGTTTGGCGACAAGCTTTATTTGGAGTTTGGCGGCAAGCTGTTCGACGATTTTCACGCCAGCCGCGTCCTGCCGGGCTTCGAGCCTGACAGCAAGCTGAAGATGCTGCTGCAGCTGAAGGACGATGCCGAAATCATCATCGTCATCAGCGCCTTGGACATTGAGAAAAACAAGGTGCGCGGCGATTTGGGCATCACCTACGATGTAGATGTGTTGCGCCTCCGCGATGAGTTCATCAATTGCGGCTTGATGGTCGGTTCCGTCGTCATTACGCATTTCAACGGTCAGGCAAGTGCCATCGCCTACCGCGAGCGACTCGAGCGCATGGGCATTGCCGTTTATTACCATTACATCATCGAAGGTTATCCCACCAACGTGAACCTAATTGATTCCGACGAAGGTTTTGGCCGAAACGATTACGTGAAGACCACGCGTCCGCTTGTCGTGGTCACGGCTCCGGGACCTGGCAGCGGAAAGATGGCCGTGTGCCTCAGTCAGTTATACAACGAAAGCCGCCGCGGTGTCAAGGCCGGTTATGCCAAGTTCGAGACCTTCCCGATTTGGAATCTGCCGCTGAAGCATCCCGTCAATGTAGCTTACGAAGCCGCCACCGCCGACCTCAACGATGTGAACATGATTGACCCGTTCCATCTTGAAGCATACGGCAAGACCGCTGTCAACTATAACCGCGACATAGAGATTTTCCCTGTGCTCAATGCGATTTTCGAAGGCATCTATGGTGAGAATCCTTACAAATCGCCTACCGACATGGGCGTGAACATGGTCGGCAACTGCATCAGCGATGACGAAGTGTGCTGCGAAGCCTCTAAGCAGGAAATCATCCGC
Source organism: Bacteroidales bacterium (assembly GCA_045628585.1). Classification (GTDB taxonomy): domain Bacteria; phylum Bacteroidota; class Bacteroidia; order Bacteroidales; family F082; genus Limimorpha. Next base: position 9,623 of record JAZQPN010000135.1, read on the forward strand.
CGCTATTACACTGCCTTGTGCGATTTCGCTTCGGGCAAGAACAGCGACAACGAGGTGAACAAAATCGCTCTGCTAATGAAACAGGCCAAAATCACCACTGCCGACCGCCGTACCACCACTGCCGCCAAGGAAAGAAAAGAACAGACCGGCGTGGCAGCTGCAGCCATTGAGTTGGCCGACGGCACCATCATCACGGCAAAGACTTCGCCTCTGTTGGGACCAAGTGCAGCCCTTATCCTGAACGCCATCAAGCATTTGGCTGGCATCGGTCACGATGTGAAACTCATTCCGCAGGAAATGATTGAGCCCATCCAAAAGACCAAAGTCAATTTGTTGCACGGGCACAATCCACGCCTGCACACCGATGAGGTTTTGGTCGCCTTGTCGATTTTGAGTCTCAACGATGAAAACTGCCGAAAGGCTTTGGCTTGCCTGCCTCAATTGGATGGTTGCCAGGTTCATACGACGGTAATGGTTAGCGAAGTTGACCGCAAAATCTTCAAGAAACTGGGCATCGGACTGACCTGCGAACCGGTGATGAAAAAATAACGGAACACGCTTTTATTCCGGCTAACAAATACGATCAGCATAATAGATTATTTCATAACATTTGTTTTTTCGGCCTTGTCACGAGTTGGCGGGGCCGTTTTTTTTTGCACCTTTTCCTTTCGTTTGCAACAAAACACTAATTTTGCAGTTTTTAAGCAAGAATTAACAATCGTATCCAATATGAAAAACAACAATTTCATCAAGGTTGCGCTGCTTTCATTGATATTCATTGCAATTAGCAACGCAAATGCGCAACAAGCTGTGCGACAGCTTTCAAGACGTATTTTGGGCGACAAGGCATCTGAATTTGAATTTGTCGTCAGCGAAAAGGGAAAAAACTCAAACAGCGATTATTTTTCGTTGGAAGACAAAGACGGCAAGATTAAAATCGTCGGAAACAACGACAATTCGTTAGCGATGGGCCTCAATTACTACCTGAAACACTACGCCCACGTTTATGTTTCGTGGAATGTAGCCGACCCGGTAGAACTGCCAAAGAAATTTCCTGCCATCGAAAGTGAAAAACCTATCTATAAAATGGCATTTGTCGACAAACGTTTCTTCCTCAATTACTGCACTTTCGGCTACACCATGCCTTGGTGGGGCTGGGACGAATGGGAACGCTTCATCGACTGGATGGCCATGAATGGCATCAACATGCCGCTTGCCCAAACAGGACAGGAAGCCGTGTGGTACGAAGTGTGGAAGGACTACGGCATGACGGATTTGGAAATCCGCAGTTATTTCGCCGCTCCGGCCCATTTGCCTTTGCACCGCATGGGCTGTCTCGATGGTTTCCAGGGGCCGCTTCCAATGTCGTGGATTAACAGCCAGAAGGAATTGCAAAAGAAGATTGTGGCCCGTGAACGCGAACTCAACATGAGTCCTGTGCTTTCTGGTTTTTCGGGACACGTTCCACAGCAAATCGCCGAAGCCAACCCAAATGCCAAAATCAGGAAATCCGCACAGTGGAAGGGCTTCCAATCAACCTATTTCCTTGATCCGGTCGAACCGCTTTTCGCCCAAATCCAGCAGAAATTCATCGAAAAGCAAACGATGCTTTATGGCACCGACCATCTTTATGCCGTTGACCCCTTCAGCGAAATAGACCCGCAAAGCTGGATGGAAGATTATCTCATGAAAACATCTTACAACATTTACGAATCGTTGGCAAAAGCCGATTCCTGCGCCACATGGGTGCAGTCGGGCTGGATGTTCTACCGACAAAGCACGATTTGGGACAGAGACCGCATGAAGCATTATTTAGGCGGTGTTCAAAATCACGAAGACCTTATCATGCTTGATTATTACTGCGAAAAGACTGAAATCAATAACGAAACCGGTAATTTCTTCGGCTATCCTTTCATTTGGTGCTATCTGGGCAACTTTGGCGGCAACACGAAACTATCGGGCAACATCCATCTGCTGAACGAAAAAATATGCAACATGATTGGCATTGAAAGCAGACCTGCGAATAATGACCGGATTCAAAAAGAAAAACCAAACGGCAAAGCCATACAAGCAGAAAAAACCGGAAACATGGCTAAACCTGTAAGCAAAACCGCTATCCAAAAGCAGCAAAATGCCATGAGAGGTACCAACATTCCAAACATGAAAGGCATTGGCGCCACATTGGAAGCACTCGATTGCAATCCAGTCGTCTACGAATTCCTTTTTGAACGCGTTTGGGAAAAAAATGTTGATGTCAATACATGGTTAAAGAATTGGTCATCAATACGTTATGGCAAGGAAAACGAAAAAGCCGAAACAGCCTGGCAGCTTTTGGGCAAGTCGGTCTATGTCAATTGGGTTTACGATGTGAAAGACTCGAAATTGCTGGAGCGTCCGGGATTTCCATCCAAGAATGGAAACCAGAAGCCAGTGCCGGCCAAAAGGAGAAAATTCGAAGAAAATGCTTTCAGCAACGACTCGTTGCTCGCAGCTTGCCAGACTTTGCTGAAATCGAAGTCGAAGCGTGGCAGCTACAATTACGACCTTGCGGTGTTTTATTCGCAATGGATGAGCAATTACTTCGAGGAAATCTACAACCAATTCATTGAGGCCTACAACGCCAAAGACTTGAAGCAAATGACAGCGTTGAAAAAGCAAGCCAATGAACTTATCGACGATGCCGATGCCTTGCTTTCGACTCAGCCTTCGATGCTGCTGGGCAAATGGATTGACGATGCCAGAAACATGGGCACTACTCCTGCCGAAAAGGATTATTTCGAAAGGAATGCCCGCACCATTCTCACCACTTGGGGCAGCAGCGAGTTCAACGATTACGCCTGCCGTATGTGGGGCGGATTGCTCAAGGGTTACTATGGCCAGCGCTGGAACATTTTTTTCGATGCCGCCATCAATGCCGTTGAAAACAACCGCTCGGTGAATCGAGTTCAACTTAACAAGGACCTGATTGCCCTCGAACAGCAATGGTCCAATCAACACGAAACTTATCCTGCTGAGCCTCAAGGCAATGCGGCAAAGATTGCTAAGAAAATCAACAAGAGGATAAATAAGTATTACGTTAAGGTAAGGGAAGCTAAGCAAAAGGAAATCAGCGATAGCATCAAGCAAAAGGAAAAAGCTAAATCTGAAGCGGAGAAAAAAGAAAAAATGGAAGCCCAAAATAAATCCAACGGAGGAAAATCGGGAAAGAAATAAGATGTTTCAAGACATTGAAACTGTTTTTTGATTTCAATAAAGAATGTCATATTCTGAACCATAGTCCTGCAAGTCAGAAATATAGTTTTGTTCATGGCGGATTAATTTTGAATAGTGATAAACAATTAAAAATCAAATAGATGAAATTAGCAACAGCATTATCACAAAGAGCGGATTTGCAAAGCAGAATCGCTGAAATTGGCACTCGTTTAAATAATAATGCCAAGGTTCAGGAAGGCGAAAAACCTGCCGAGGAACCGGAAGCCTTATTGAAAGAACTGAACGGCATGTTGGCCTCATTGGAAGACCTAATGACACGCATCAACTTGACCAACAGTAAGACTTTAGTCGATGGAAAAACCCTCACCGAACTACTTGCTCACCGCGATTGCCTCAACAACCGTCTTCAAATTATGCGTAAGTTTCTGGACATCGCCAGCTGCAAAGTGGACCGTTATTCCAGAACGGAAATCAAGATAGTCAACACGGTGAATGTCACCGAATTACAGAAAGATGTCGACCGCATCTCCAAAGAATTGCGGGAAACGGACGAACAGATACAAGCATTGAATTGGACTACCGATTTGATGTAAGCGACTTGGTGTAGTCGGGCAGGGTGGGTGTGATCTCCCGCAATTGAGAATGAATTGCAA
>JAZQPN010000136.1:0-11412 GCA_045628585.1 Bacteroidales bacterium
TGCCTTCAACGACTGTGACATCAGCTGTGTAACCTCCAAAGACTGGTGAAACGTAATTGTATCCCAAACCATAATTAATGCTGACCTCAACATCATCTACCGGTTCTGGTGCACCGACATAGTGGATGGTCAGGTTGTAGCTGTTCACGGTGTAGGTAACAGTGACCTCGACATCTTCTGCAGGCATTGTGCCTTCAACGACTAACAGGTCGGCCGTGTAGCCTTCAATAATTGGTGATTCAACTGAATAGTCGGTACCATAGGCAACCGTTCCAGTGTAATCTTCCTCTTCTTCAGGTGTGCCGACATAGTGGATGGTCAGGTTGTAGCTGTTCACGGTGTAGGTAACAGTAACCTCGACATCTTCGGCTGGCATTGTGCCTTCAACGACTAACTGGTCGGCTGTGTAGCCTTCAACAATTGGTGATTCAACTGAATAGTCGGTACCATAGGCAACCGTTCCGGTGTATTCTTCCTCTTCTTCAGGTGTGCCGACATAGTGGATGGTCAGGTTATAGCTGTTCACGGTGTAAGTAACAGTAACCTCGTCATCTTCAGCTGGCATTGTGCCTTCAACGACTAACTGGTCTGCCGTGTAGCCTTCAACAATTGGTGATTCAACTGAATAGTCGGTACCATAGGCAACCGTTCCGGTGTAATCTTCCTCTTCTTCAGGTGTGCCGACATAGTGGATGGTCAGGTTGTAGCTGTTCACATTATAGGTAACAGTAATTTCGACATCTTCATCCGGCATTGCGCCATCAACGACTGTGACATCAGCTGTATAACCTTCAAAGACCGGAGAAACGTAATTGTATTCCAAACCATAATTAATGCGGACTTCAACATCTTCTACCGGTTCAGGTGCACCGACATAGTGGATGGTCAGAACGTGGAGGTTTCCGACGAAGGTAGCGCCAACGGTGACATCAGCTGCAGGCATGGCGAATTTCATGGTTTCCATGTCAATATCAGTCGTGTTCTGAGCATTGGTCGTATAATAATATAAGGTGTTCAGATGATAACCCGGTTCAGGGATAGACGTAACTGCGATTTCGGTGCCAGCAACAGCTTCCGTAGGAGTTGCCGAAATCGTGCCGTTTTCAAGATTTTCAAGGCAAGTCACGGTGTAAGTGTCAGCAATCACTGGAATAATATCATCATTGTCGCGAGGACAGATTTGCTTGTTGGTTCCGTAAATGGTAACAAAACCAATCACGTCAGCTTCTTCTCCTTCGGTAACACTGCTTGTCAACGTTCCGAAATTGTTATAAACAACAAGCTGAGTTTCGTTCTGATTGACAGCTACACTCTTGTTGGAACTGCTGAATGTGTAATCGTTTTCGAAAACTGCACTTTCAATCTTTACAAGTTTGCTCTCGTATGTGCTGTAATTATCAACGATTTGTGCAGCAGTGACAACGGTTGGTTCAACAGGAGTGCCAGCAACGCCAGCTGCAATTTCATCAGTAGGAATGAATTCCGTCAATCCGTTGTAAACATTGCAAGTACCAATCAAACCGCCACTGATGACATCACCGTTGGCATAGGTGTTGGTGAGATTTGCAAAAATCAACAATGCAGCCGTAGCATCCTGAACATACAGATAGTTACCATGCTGGTAAACAGCAGTAACATCACCAGTAATCCTGCTCACTTCCTGACTTGTGCTCGTATGAGCAGCTTTCCATTCAGCGATGGTAGCATAACTGACTGGGAATGTGTAAATCACACTTGCGACATTACTGTCATCCATGCCTTCTTTCACAGCGATGGCCTTAACCGTAGTGGTTGAAGAAACTGTGAATGGAGCAGTGTATTCAGTGCTTCCTTCGGTAGGAACAGTGCCGTCCAAAGTATAATAAATGGTAGCACCTTCTGTTTCGCAAGCGATGGAAACAGTCTGTGCTTCAAAGTATGTACCTGCTTCAGGTGTAAATGTCGGAGTGGCAACCACTTCCGCACCAGCAATTCTAGTAACCACAAGTTCAATGTCATCGAGACGGACGTTTGAACTGGTCGTGTTGGTCAGCACCAATTCGAAGTTTTCATTTGTCGTATTGGTGATTGTCCAGGAATAAATGCCAGCTCTATCCGTGTTTTTGGTGACTCCAATGCCTGATGTTGTGGAAGACACTGCAGTACGGTCAGCATTAGCCTTCAGCGAGAGTTTCATTTCGACAGCCATGCCCGTAGGAATGTTGCTGATTGTCCATGTCTGATTGCTCTTCGCAAGCAGCAACTCCGGAGCCACGCCTCCAGCCAAGATTTCATTATACAACTTAGTGTTTGCTATGCTGTTAGCGTATGTCAAAGCGACGTTGCCGTAGGTTGTCGTTCCTTCAAAACCATATTGGCTTGGCTGCTCGCTTGTAGCGCCGCCTGTCCATGTTTCCGACCAAAGGATAGTGCCAACGACAGCAGGGCCTACTGGTCCATTTTCTTCAAAATGAGCCACAAGCTCAACATCTTCGGTAAGTGTGAAAGTATAGGAAGCAGAAGTTGAAACTTCGTCTCCATCGAGTGTCCAGTTCACAAAGCTGTAGCCTGAGTTTGGCCTAGCTGTAACCGTGACGCTGGTGTTTTCTTCAAATTCGCCCTCACCTTCCACCGAGCCGCCTTCGGCAGGATCGGCTGTAAGGCTGACAGTGTAAGTGGTTGCAGCTGAGTTATCTTCCAATCTGTAAATGGAAACAGCTTTCTGTGAAGCCGAAGCATAGCAAGCAAACAAAGTTGAAGAACTATTATACTGCATCACTTTGCATGTATTATCTCCTTGAGCAACGACTGAAGCATTACCGTCACCATCAATGCTGATAGCCCATGAGCCATTATCGCTAAGCGCTGATTGGGTTTTCAATTGGTTTGAAGAACTGCTTGAAGCATAGAGATAACCGTTACCGGCAAACATGGACAAAGTATTAGCCTTAGTGCCCTGCTGCAATGAGATTTCCTGAATAAGTTCATCGACTTCATTGTCCTCCCAAATGGCAGTGCTGCCCGAAATTTCGATTGGCGAAGCACCTCTGTTGTTTCTTCCTTGATACACGTTCATTGCCTTTTTGTAGTCTTGAGTGGCAACGATAATGTTGTCACCGGCACGAAGCGTTGAGGCATCGGTCACTAATTTCCAAACCGGTTCACCTGAAATGAAGTTCAGGATGAAAGGATTGGATAGTGTGCCAATGGTCATGCCGCCCTCAGAAGTCAGCCTTGCTGGCGAAGCAAGCTCAAGTTCCTGATGAGTAGCATGGTCATAAAGCTTGAAATACACAAACTCATCAAGCTCCTCTTCGTTGTTAACGTACCCGTCACCAACGACCAAAAACACACGATACAGGCTATCCTGATAGCGATCCATCATTTCATCGCCAAAAACGACATCAGGGAAATCCTTGCAGAAAGCACCGATTTCGAGATTCGGATTGGCCTGTTCCACACCATCAATCTGGATTGAAAGAACCATGGTGTAGTTGTCTTCAAAGTCATGTTCATCGTATGTCCAATGCCTGTCGGGATCTGAAGCCGCAAATGCGAAGCCGCATAGCAGGACACACAACAGCGAAAACAGTAATTTTTTCTTCATTTTACATTGATTTAAGTTAATTATTTAGTTGATACATTACTTGCATAATACTCAATAAGCGAACAAAAATATATATTTTTTCAATTCAAAATGTTTTTTTTGTCAATAATTCAAAAAAAAAGGTTTTTTAATCAAAACACTTGCCTTTTTTTCAATAAAAGTGTGTCATATTTTACCATATTTCCCCCAAAAAGGCAATACTATGCCATTTGACCCTGCATGATGGATGTGAATTGAAATCGACGAAAGGTTTCACTGAATCGAGCGGTTGAGGGATTCAGAACCAGAAAAACAATTGTTTTATAGGTTTTGGATGTTTTGGTTATCAGAAGGATTAATGTAGACTGTTGCAATAAAAGAAAAAGTCTGCAATCAGGAAACCCGATTGCAGACTCTGAATTTGCAATTAATATCCGCTGGAAATGCGATTACTGATTTACGACCGAAATGCGTTTTGTGATTAATCCGGTTTCAGTACGAACAGTAAGCATGTAGATGCCCGCCTTAAGGCCGGACACGTTCAACTGAATTGAATCTGCATCAAGGTCAAAACATGAGATGACCTGACCAGCCACGTCGACAAGCGAAATGTTTCTCATGCCCTTACAAACCACGTTCAGGTTATCGCAAGCAGGGTTCGGGAACAGCTGAACTTCTGGTTCGGAACCAATTTCCTCAACACCAGTGTTGCCGAAATGCAAGACAAATGGATTTTTCACAGATCCGACTATGTCGTTTGCCCTAAACACGATGCTCTCTTCGGCATATTCTCCATCCTCAAACCTGCGGAAGACGATTCTGTCGCCATCTTCCCCACTCACCGTCAGGAAAGCCAGCTGCTGGCCATTGGCTCCGACACGCATCGTGTTGACACTGCCGCGACATTCGCCATCGACGAAAGCAGCAATTTCACCTTGACATCCATCAGCCGAAACCGCAACAATGGTAATGTTGTCAGCATAACGATGGAAATCCGGCCTCCAGTTCGTTTCCTTGTTCACATTCATCGGGTGCACAGTTCTTGAATCGCGTGAATAGATTAACGTATCCACTTCTTCCGATTGGAAATTGAACAAATAAGCAGTACCTGGAACCATTGTATTCAAAGTGCCAATCCAGCTTCCATCAGAATAGATCGTAAATGCACTTTGACTCTTTACGACATCACCCTCCAAAGGAACCAGCACAGCCAAAGCATCTTCAATGCTCAGGGTGTCAGGCAACGGATAGCCAATCCAGTTCCAGCCTTGATGCAATTCTATAGGATGATTTTCAGGCTGTGCAAACACACCTGACATGACCAATTCATGATCAACATTCATCTGAACCATATAGCCTTGCGAATTTGAAATTGTATCTAGCGTTCCAACCCAAGCTTCTCCATCATAAACGACAAAAGCACTCTGAGACTTAATGGTGGAAGCATCCTCACCCAAAGCCTCTTCAAAGGCTGACAGGCCGCAAACCGAATCTATTTCAATATAACTTGACCACCAATTCCAGCCTTCGCTTAACGTCTGCATCTGAACATCAAGCTCCGAATGGAAGTTTGCAAAAACAGCATGGTCTCTGAACACTCTGAATGAATAGACAGTGGAATCAGAAAGCACTACATCGTTTTCCGTCCAGTTGACAAACGAATAATTGTCATTTGGTGTCGCAACCAAAGTGACCGTATCGCCATAATGATATTCGCCTGCGCCCTCAATTATGCCACCTGCTTCAGGTACGGAAACTACGGAAATGACATAATCGTGAAGCGTAAATTCAGCTGAGACCAGCACATCCATAGCCGGCATGACGAATCTGTTGTTTACGACTTCAACCAGATTCCCTAAAGTGTCAGTGACAGTCAGTGCCACAAGATCATATCCGGTTGACGGTGTTACCGTCAGAGTAACGTTATCGCCTTCCCTGGCCGAATCCTTATCGGCACGGACTGCGCCTCCGACGATAGGCGAATCGCAAACCACGTGGTAATAATAGACAACATCATTAATATCGCGAGGACTGACATATCTCTTCATTACTCCTGAATTATTGATACTTACGAAACCAGTAATATCGTATGTTTCATTTTTCATGACCAGCAGTTCCTCTATGCCGAACTGATTCTTTGAATACAGGCTTGAACCTGTTTGGACGAACTTCACTTCACCGCCTTCGCCATAATTGAAATCGCTGTTATATTTTATGCCCGAAATTTTGACAAGTTTGGAATCGTACTGTTCGTAGCGAGTAATGATGCTCGAAGCCGAGACGCTTTCCGGTTCAATTGCAGCACCTGCAATGCCTTGGGCCGGATTGAATGTAGGCACCATCCACTTCTGGCCTGCACTGACGGCCATGGTTCCAAAAATCCCGCCTCGGATTGTGTCGCCATTCTGATAGCTGTTCGTAATGACAGGTGTTGCCGCATCGGTGAGAAGCAGGCCTGCCGTCTCGTCCTTGACATAAATGTATTGCCCTGAACGGAACACGAACTGGACATCGCCGGAAATGCCGGAAATAATGCTGCTGGTAGAAGAATACGCTTCCTTAAAGGCAGCTATATTGTCGAACATGATAGGAAGCACGAAAGAATGGCTCACCACCTCACTTGGCTCAAGGCCCTCAGCGTAGGCAATGGCTTTCACCATGCATGTGGTGTCAATCACGAAACCACCTTCCGTATAGACCATTGACGTTGCATCAGGCTCAGAACCATCCGTGGTGTAATAAATGGTCGAATTCGGAGTCGGACACGAAATCGTGACTGTGAAAGGAACTTCGTAGCACACGTCGCCAGGAATATTGTCAAAGACCGGTTCGTCGACATAGGCCACACATTCAGGATTGCTGTCAAAGACGGCATCGGTATTTCTTAGGAGCACGAGTCTGCCTTCATAATCCAATATCGGATAATTATACCAATAACCGACATTGGCAGTCTGTCTATGAAGCACGATAAACCTTTCAACACGGTCATTTCCGAATGAGGCAAGCAGGCCAAGATCTGGATCATCAGTAAAATGCCAAACGCCAGTCGAGGCATTCACAACCTGTATGCCCTTGATGCGGTCGACTCCCTGCAAGTAATACGTCTGGCCGTCTTGCGAATAAGAGATGAGGTATCCGTTGCCACTTGGTGCAATATGCCACGGAGCTTCAGTCTTGCTTGGGACGTTGCTGGAAGAAACCGTCATAGTTCCTGCCTTTATTTCACCATCTGTATCATTACCGGTATGCTTCATATAATACCAGTTGTTTGAGTTATTGGAAGCAAGGATATAATCGTCTTCGACAATATCTTCAGTTCCGGTGACTGCGAGCCATTCTGAAGCATAATGATAAACAGCATACAAAGTGTCATTAGCCTCAGGATGGTACACCGAACCTGCAGCATAGGCATCCGGCACTTCCGAAGTTGCAGACACTGGTTCTCTCGACCATCCGTAATGCACATAACCGTTGACTGTGCATGCTATTGAAGGAACTGCTTCAGGAAGCACGACTCCGCTTTCAGGTGAACTTTCGACAAGATAAGGCACAGAACATGACCCCGTTCCGGAAACAAAACAAACCTGATAGCTTACCGTATCGTGAGGCATCACGTCAGCATCGTCACGAAGATTCAACAAGAAATCATCGCCCTGCCTGCCGACAAATCCGACGACATCGGCCGACTCACCGGCATAAGTGCCAACAGTAATGTTACCAAACAGACTGTTAGCAAAGACCGTCGTCTCACCCTGGACGAAAGCCGTTTGCAGATTTGTTGGGCCAAATTCAAAATCATCCTCAAAACCGACGAAATTCAATCTGACAAGACGAGCATCATAAGCAGCATAATCAGAAACTAATGCTTCCGCGCCAACCTCAATCGGTTCAACGGCATCGCCTGATGTAGCCGCAGCCAATTCCATCAGCAGCATCAATGCCGGCTGACCGTTTTCTTCCGAATAACAGCCTATCAAGCCTCCGCTGATTACATCACCATTTTGATATTCCTGAGCAATGAGTTCAGAATTGTCAAGCACCATAAGGGCCGCCGTATTATCCTGAATATAAAGATACGGACTATCGTGATGGACAACCGTGACATCGCCTGAAATCAGAGCATATTCCGAACATGTTTCGCTATAGGCAGCCTTAAATTCTGCAATGTTTTCATATTCAACAGGGAAAACGTAAGACTGGGAAGCCATCATGCTTGGTTCGTAATTTGGGAAATAAGCACGGACATTCACCGTCGTGGTTTCACTAACCGTGAAACTGCCAGTATATGGAATCGAAGACTGGGTCGGCTCCGAACCATCCAAAGTATAAAAAATACTTGCGCCTTCTGTTTCGCAGGTGATGCTCACCTGTTGCGGTTCGATGACAGGACCAGAGATAGACGGAACGATTACAGGCGTTTCGACAACAGGCGCAATACAAACCGGATTGGAAATGTAATAGGCCTCCACATCGTCAACATATTTATACAGTTGAACCCATTTATACGTTCCATTGTGAGTCTTGTTGTCGGCGCAAGCAAAATAGTTGCTGGAGTTATTGGCCCAAATCTGACGATGTGCCGATGACGCATTTTCCAAGAAAGCATTTTTGTCGGCATCAAAGCTCACGTACCAAGCTGACTTTGAGTCGTTCATATTGGCATTTTCGGAAAGTTTACCAGCTCCACCGCATGACAGATAAACATCGGCATGTTTGAAAGCATAAGTACCTTCAACATATCCTTCCAAAACCTGGAAAGGATAGAGGCATGCGATGGTATCGACAAACGTTGCAGGAGTTCCATGATTGTTGGCAAAGCCGCTCAATTCCCAGGATTTTTCTTCCGAAACGAGATATACGACATCACCGAAGGCAATAGTATCAACCGCACGATAGCCAGTCGTACCTGATTCGATTCTGGAATATACGGCATATAAGGTGCAGTTGTTTTCCGGATAGAAAACGCTTCCCGCCTCAAGGATTTCAGGCCTTTGGCTGGTTCCCGGCACCAATTGATCACACCAGCCGGCAAATGCAAAACCTTCATAGGCGCATGCTCCAGAAGGTTGGGCTTCGGGCAACACCACGCCGCTTCCCGTTGATGTCTCTGTCAATGACTGAACACTGCACGAACCTGAACCGACATTCAGACTGACGACAAATTTCAAACCAACCACAGCCCTATGAATTTCGGAAGGAAGATTGGACGCACCTGTCAAGCAATTGGTTGTCAAGTAATAATAATACACTCCATTCGGAAGGTTAAGGTCTATGTATGAAAGGCCTTCAATTTCCGAGGCAATCTGTGAGAAAGGACCATTCTCATCCTCTCCCCTAAATATATTATAGGTATGAATGCCATCAGTGACTTCTGCCTTAATGAGCACAGAGGTGTTACTGCGGCCTTCCCATGTTGAACCATCGTCGGACATGAAAGAAGCATCGACGCCACCAGGGAACATGCAGGTTGCCACAGTGTTGTCATTGCCCGGATTCGATACATAACATCTAATCCACATATCGTTCAGGTAGTCAATGGTAACCGGAGCATCCAAAGTCACCTCCTGCCAACCTGTTGAATTCGGAGTAATGGTATTTGTATAGAGACAGACACTTATGCCATTGGCATCACCTTTATAAATGGAAACTTCATGGGATTTCGTCACATTAGCATAAAAGCTTATTTTCGTGACCGACATTCCTGCATATTGCGACAACATCGAAGCCGGATAACGTTGAGCCCAATACTTTTTCGAAAAATATTCAACTGGCGCACCGCTGCCATACTTCATTTCCTGAATGCCTGACTGAGGAGCCGTCCACGAAAGAATAACATTATGATTTTGGATTTGACTGATGATGTCTGTTGGAGGAAGGCTCTGATAAAGCACATCAACGCTGACAACTTCGGAGTGAACGGATTCAAGTCCATTCTGTTTGCTCTTCAAATAATACAAATGTCTGCCTACAGAGACATTGCTATCAAGATATTCATTTACAGCCACATCTGAAGCAATGCATTCACCATCGCGGTAAACGTCATAGCCTGACACGGAAGCGACCGTAGACCATGTAAGTCTGACATCATAACTGTTTTCGAGTGTTGCCGAAACATTTGACGGAGCATCGAAAGGCGAGAGAAGAGCATCTAAGGCAGCTTTCGCGTCGATACGGCCCGAACCCGTATAATTGTTTTTTTCAAAAAGGCCATTTACCGAAACCGCCGAAATTTCAAGCAAAGAATCGATGGCACAAGGTGTGAGTTCGGGATTCGCCTCAAGAAGAAGAGCCATGACACCTGCTGCACAAGCTGAGGCCACACCCGTTCCGCTTGCCGTTTCATAAGCATCGTTATAATCGTATTTCAAGGAAGTCAGGTTGAAACCCGGAGCAAGAAAATCAGGTCGGATCAACCCGATTTGCGTTGCACTGCCATTGGAGTACTGATAATCAGTCCATGACGATGGACCAACTGATGAAAAATAAGGCTTGCTATCCTGCATGTCGGATGCGCCAACACTCACCACGGCAGAACGACCTCCTACAAGCGTCTGATTTGGATGAATATAGGGCGGAGGACAATTGCCAGGAACCGAAATGTTATTCGGGACAGGATGTGCCGACAATTCAGAGCCTGCATCACCGGCAGCCACCGAAGCAATGACACCTGCCTCCAACGCATTTTCCAAAGCGGTACGGAGTGATTCTTCAGCTCCATTATACGAAAGACTTAAAGGTATGTTGATAATGTGGGCACCATGGTCAATGGCAAACTCGATGGCTTGAAGGACAAGGGAAACGCTTGTTTCGCCATTTCTATTGACCACTTTCAGAGCCATAATCCGAGCGTTTTTTGCTATGCCGGTTTGAGTGCCATTCGTTCCATAGCCAGCAACAATACCTGCACAGATTGTTCCATGTCCATAATCATCTTTCGGATTTGATGTGTTTGTGACGAAATTGTAGCCTCTGCCAGGCCATATATTATTCTGAATGTCAGTGTGATTATAATTGACACCAGAATCAATGATGGCGACAATAACACCATTTCCCGTATAACCCGTTGCTCCATAATTCCACGCATCAGGCGCATGAAGTTTATCAACATGCCAAGCGTTACCCCTTACAGGAACATACTCTGTTGACATCACGTCATCAGCGAAAGCATAGCCTTCACTATCAGGGAAAATAGACAAGACCTCCGGATAAAGGCTGATGCTATTGATGACCTCAGAAGTAGCCATGCACGAAAAACCATTGAAAACCCAATAGGATTTCAAGTTGGCGACCGAACCCGCAAGTTCCATCTGATGCATATCACGAAGGATAAGATTCTGTGATGATGATGACAATCGTTGCAATTCGTTTTTGACAAATTGTTGCCGCTCTGCCAGATCCAAATACGTAGTACGTCCTTCAAAGTCAATCACGTCTGACTGCGTCGTCATATAGACAACGACAGGGATTTTTTCGTCAGGAGCCGCGTTGTGCATCATTACACGCAATTCATTGCCGATTTTCTGACCATACGACAGACATGCAAGGCAAAATTGCAACAATAGAAATAAGACAGTTTTTCTCATTTTTATTTAAAAATTAATATTAATCTGCAAAATTATACATTTTTTCATCATATCTCGATTATTTGCCATCAAAATAACAAAAAAAGGAATGAAAAACGTCAAAGTAGACAATCTGTCGCAGCAAAAAAAAGAGAGGCCGGCCCGAAGGCCAGCCTCTCCGTAAGGAAACCTGTGTCTCCTATTCTTATTCGAGGATGATGTTGCGCGTTGCAACGCCATTGGCTGTCACAACCTTCACCACATACACGCCTGCTGCGTTGCGGC
>JAZQPN010000137.1:0-4056 GCA_045628585.1 Bacteroidales bacterium
TGGAACCAATGGGGTCGGACCGATTACTCGTTTCGATTCTTCTTTGTTCAAGACCCGTTTTGCATGTGAGGTCAAGGGTTACGACCCGTTGAATTTCTTTGAGAAAAAGGATGTGCGCAAATACGATTTGTTTGCGCAGTTTTGCATGGTTTCGGCTGACGAAGCCATAAAAGATTCAGGCATTGCACCGGAAAACACTGATTTTGATGAAGTTGGCGTAATTGTTACATCTGGTATTGGTGGTGTCAATAACTTCTATGATGGTGTAATGGAACATGCCGCAGGCGACGGAACGCCTCATTTCAATCCTTATTTCATTCCAAAGATGATCGCCAACATGCCGGCTGGCCTTATTTCCATAAAATACGGTTTCCGAGGGCCAAATTTTGCCATGGTTTCGGCATGCGCTTCATCGGCACATGCCATTATCGAAGCCACCAACCACATTCGTTTCGGTCAGTCGGAAGTCGTTGTTGCCGGCGGTGCCGAAGCAGCCATTGGCGTAAGCGGCGTGGGCGGTTTCAATGCCATGCATGCCTTGTCGACGCGCAACGACGACCCGCAGACGGCTTCGCGCCCATTCGACCTGAATCGCGACGGTTTCGTTCTGGGCGAAGGCGGCGGATGCCTCGTGCTTGAAGAACTGGAACACGCCAAGGCAAGAGGTTCAAAAATCTATGCCGAAGTGGTCGGTTGCGGCACTTCCGCTGATGCTTATCACATCACGGCACCACATCCTGAAGGCTATGGCGCCACTTTAAGCATGCAACGCGCTCTGAAAGATGCTCACATTCAACCGGAAGCCATCGAACACATCAACACGCACGGCACTTCAACACCGGCAGGCGATGTGATTGAACCTCAGGCAATTCTGAGAGTCTTCGGAGAACATGCCTACACCATCAGCATCAATTCCACAAAATCAATGACAGGCCACCTGCTTGGCGGTGCAGGAGCCATCGAATCCATTGCCACGATTATGGCCATACGAAACAGTGTCATACCACCAACCATCAACCATTTTGACGATGACCCGGCAATCGACAACCGCCTCGATTTCACATTCAACAAGGCTCACAAAAGAAGCATCACATACGCCTTGTCGAATGCCTTTGGTTTCGGCGGACACAATGCCACGCTGGTTTTCAAAAAGTTTGAAGCGTAACAATGTCCATCATTCGAGATCATCTGGCATATAAACGTTCCGCCGACAAACCTCTTTCGCAATACATCAAGAACATTCTTGGTTTTTATCCGCGGAATGTGGTTCTGTATCAGCTTGCTTTCACGCACAAATCTGTTGCCGACGAGAAAGTCGGCAAATGTCGCCTGAGTAATGAGCGCCTTGAATATTTGGGTGATGCAGTGCTCGAAATCGTTGTAGCAGATTATCTGTTCAAGAAATTTCCTACCGAACAAGAAGGTTTCCTCACAGAAATGCGTTCACGAATCGTGAGCCGCGCATCGCTGAACAAACTATCGCAAAAGCTTGGTTTTGATGATTTTATAAAGCACGTTCCTGCCGATTCAGAAGGTGGCTTCAAATCCATCGGCGGCAATGCATTTGAGGCTTTGATGGGTGCCATCTATCTCGACCGAGGCTTTAAGTTTGCCCAAGATGTCATCGTGAACCGGATTATCAGGATGCACATCGATCTGGATGAAATCCAGCAAAAGGAAGTGAACTACAAAAGCCGTCTTTTGGAATGGTCACAAAAAAACAAGAAACACACTTGTTTCAATTTGCTGAACGGCAACGGCACATACCATCAGAAACTTTATATCGTTCAGGTTACTGTGAACGGCAAGGAATATGCCCAGTCGTCGCATTTTTCCATCAAAGGCGCCGAACAGCTTGCTGCCGAGAAAACCTGGAAAATGCTGGTTGAAGAGGGCATCATCAAGGAAGAAGTATAATTCTTCTCAAAAAATCACAACATTCCATCATTCAATTCGACAAAAGTAGCTTATTTTTGCAGCCAGAAATCAAGGAAATGGCTACGAAGACAAAAATCCAACTTGCATCATTTGACGACATCAAGCTCATCGGCATCAACACGACTTTAGTTGACTACAAGATGGCTTGGAACATCAACAAGAAACTCTCCATCGAACTAACCCGCTATACAGACATCGCCATCCGAAACACGGAGTATTCCTTTTATTATTACACAGCTGGCGACCACTGCAACGTTTATGACCTGATTTCCTTGGTTCGCGAGGAAAAATCGTGGATTAATCTTTCTCCACACGTCGATTACCTCTTCATAATCCGTAACGATATCGACAATGACCGATTGACAGGCATCATCAAGAGCCTGCGAGAAATAAAAGGCGTGGTATACGCATTTTTGGTTGAATCAACCAATAACCTGGATCCTTTTCTGGAGACCATCGAGCTGCACGAAATCACCATTCAGGAAAAACTTTCAGAACGACGTAACCTTGAAGATGTGAAAAGGGAAATCCTGGAAAAAAAGAAAAGAGAAAGCGGCCTGCATGACGGACAGGCCACTCCCTGATTTTCGGTTCACGCTTCGTACCAATCGATGGTCAAATGGTCGTAAGGGAAGATTTCGGTGAAACTTAGCCTTACGCCGTTTTTCATTTTCGGCTGTCCGTAGCGGATTCTGATTTTCGACATGGTGTCGGGGCGACTCAATGGAGTCGAATCTCTCAATTTGTTCATTTTTTATCGTGTTTAGTTGGTTTGTGTTGCAGAATTTGCGGCAGTTTGGTCGCGGTCGATCAGAAAAAAATCGTCGATTTGCACTTCCGTGATTTCATGATGGCCGGCGGCATCGCTCCAGTCGCGCGTGCGCAACCTTCCAGTGACGGCAATACGGCGGCCTTTGCGAACATATTTCGACAGGCTTTCAGCCATTTTGTCCCAGGCTACCATGTTGAACCACTGCGTGTTGTTGACCCATTCCTTTTGCGCGTTCTGATACGGTTCGTTGACGGCAAGGCTGAAGTGAGCCACTGAACGGTTGTTTTCGAAAGTCTTCATTGTCGGGTCAGCACCCGGGCGGCCAATCAGAGTGACCGAATTTCTCATTGTACTCATTGTTGTAAGGTTTTAATTGTTAGTGAATTGTAAGTTTTTTTTCTGTGTTTCAAAAATTGTTCGTAATTTTGCAAGCAGAAAACGGTCATGGATGGTCCAAACTTTTGTGCGGTACTGTATAACTTGACCGTTTCACATTTGAAGATTCCAAACATTCTGTACAAGCGATTGCCTCAAAGCAATGACGACTTTATTACAGGATGTTTTTTTATATCAATTCCACTTTGTTGACACTATACTGGACATGCTTTCCGTCGCTTTTTTATTCCCATCACAAGTTTGATGGTGAAATTCAAGAATTCCTGTTGTGAAGATTTGAATGCATAATAAAGTGTTGCCATGTTTACATAATTGAATTCCTTTTGTTTACCAGAAGCCTTGGGGTAGAATAAATGGGTTTTCCTTCCTGCGGAACGGCTTCCTTTATTATGGTCTCCAAATGCCTGACAGCGTATGTCGATTGCCAATTGAAAGCCGCGCTGTTACTTGCCTTTTTTTCACTTTCCCTCATTATGATATAAACATCCGCTTGCAGGAAATCATTAAAAACTGCTTTTTTTCCGCGTTTCTTTTGAAGGTTGCCAATCAAGTTGATATATTCATTCTTAATGATTTCTCTCCTTTTCCTTGATTCGCTTTTTTCCGTCGGTATGCCTTCTATGTATTCCGGTAAATTTGTTTCCATTGCTTTTCGTTGTGTTTGACGCTGCAAAGTAAAAACGTTTGTCAAGAATAAAGCCGACAACAAACGTTTGTAGTCGACTGTAAACGTTTGTTGTCGTTTGCTGTCGTTTTTACTATTGATTATCAATAAAATAACATTTTCCTAAACAAAAGCGAAAAGTGAAAAACATTTCACTGGTTTTTGAAAACGTTGTGTTGTCAATTGTTGGTTGACATTTCTGACAACCATAAAGTAGAACACTTTACTCAATATGGTTGACGCTGAAAATGAATATGATAAGTAGTTTTTCTATTCATTTGCAAAT
>JAZQPN010000138.1:0-2082 GCA_045628585.1 Bacteroidales bacterium
GCGAAG
This sequence comes from Bacteroidales bacterium, assembly GCA_045628585.1. GTDB lineage: Bacteria > Bacteroidota > Bacteroidia > Bacteroidales > F082 > Limimorpha. The sequence goes on from JAZQPN010000138.1 coordinate 7, forward strand.
ATGATGCCGACTTTGCCGAAACACAGACCGAGAATCACGATGGCGCTGTGCTCAATGCTCGAATAGGCCAGCATGCGTTTGTAGTTGCAAATCTTCACCATATAGGTCGTTGCGATGAATAGCGTCAAAACGGCGGTGACAATCATGAGAATGCGTCCCCATTGTGCCGAACTGCTGCCTGCCACGACAGCGTATGCGCGGAAGATGCCCACGAAACCGAGATTCACCAACACGCTCGAAAGCATGGCGGCGGCTGGACCTGGGGCATTGTCCTTGGCATCGATGCCGGCGGTGAACATGGGGAAAAGTCCCATCTTGGCGGTATATCCGCAGAAGATGAAGATATAACCCATCTTCAACCAGAATGGATCCATCTTGTCGCTGTAAGCCATCAAGTTGGCATAACTCAAATCGGATGAACCGCAACGATAGAGGGCGAGACTCCAAAACAGGATGCCGATAAAGATGAACGTAACGCTGATGGCGCAGACAAACACATATTTCCATACGGCTTCGAGTGCCAGTTCTTCGCGGTGGTGATAAATCAGCATACCTGCCGCCAATGTCGTGACTTCGGTGAGCACCCAAGTCATTGCGATTTGGTTCGACATATAGCCTAATGCCAAAGCGGCGGTCAGGACGAACAAGGCGGTGTAATAAATGGCTTTTTGTCCCTTAGGAGCCTTGAAATCACGGAAATAGATGATGGAATGAATCAAGACTGGCAACAATACGATGGCAAGCACGGCCATCATCAGGATTGAAAGTGAATCGAGTGTGAAATATTGCATGGCGTCAGTCTTTTAAGGTTGTTAATGAATCTACATCTGTCGATTTGAACACGTCGCCAATCTTGCCTGCGAAGAAGCCCAACAGCAACACGCTGGCGAAAATGTCGAGCAGTACGCCCAAATTGACGAGGAAAGGCATGTGATTGCCGACGGCCAAAGTCAGGATGAAAACGCCGTTTTCGATGACCATGTAGCCAATCAGATGTGAAAGGAGTTTGCGGCGCGAGCAGATGAAATAAAGTCCGAACAGGATGGCCGACATGGATGTGACGAAGAAGAGTTTTCCGATTCCTTCATCATTGACGGCACTAATCAGGACATACATTCCTGCAACGATAACTACAGTGATGGCCAAGGATGCAAAATGCGGCAGGAACGGCTCGGCTTCGCGGGTAATCTTGTTGCGGTTGATGAGTCGGAACAGAAAAACTGGCACTGCAATGGATTTGAACAGCAAGGTCTCGATGGCAATCCAAACGAGGTTGGAAATCGTTATCTCGTTCAGCTGCACGATGGCAAGGGCAAAGAGCAGGAAACCTTGCACCATCACTAATTTTACGTAATTTCTCAGTCGGTTTGCTGTAGCCATCAAAAAGATGGTGATGATAAACAGCATCATTATGATTTCTTTCATGGCTTAACTGAATTGCATAATTGAAAAAACTAACACCAATGCCGCAGCGGCAACGCTGAAGATGAACTCGGGATTGTGGTTCATTCTGAATCTCGCTATAAACGATTCGGTGATGCCTATGGCAATGGCGCAAACGGCTTGCACGAGGAAGAAAATGCCTATCGACATGGCCAATGGACCAGCCAGAAACAGATTGGCAATCAGGGCGCCGTACATGGCGAATTTCATATATCCCGTCGAGAGAATCAGGCCTAAGTCGAAGCCGCTGTTGTCGAGAATCATCACTTCGTGGATCATCGTCAGTTCAAGGTGCGTCTTGGGGTCGTCGATGGGGAGACGGCTACTTTCTACCATCGCGATAATCAGCAGGATGACAGCCATCACGATAGTGGCGCCGATGTGGAAAGCATCACCGTAACTGTTCAGGTTGGCGAAAATATCAACGAAACTCGTATGTCCGCTGATGAGCGAGATGCTGCCCATGATGAGGAAAAACGCAGGTTCGGCCAACATGGAATAAAGCGCTTCGCGCGAGGCTCCCATGCCTTCGAAACTCGAGGCGGCGTCCAAGGCAGCGATAATGCAGAAGAACTTGCCCAGAGAAAGGACGTAGGCGAAGAAAACGAAATCGCCTTCAAAGTGGATAAGTCC
>JAZQPN010000139.1:0-2043 GCA_045628585.1 Bacteroidales bacterium
ATTAGCCAGAAAGACATCGATTATATGAACGAATGTACCACCCGTGATGTGATACAATTGCTTGTCGATGAAAAACAGATGAGCATCAACGAGGCTATGGATTTTTTCTACAATTCAAAAACCTTCGGCCTTCTTATGAATCCCGAAACAGGCTTGTACTATCAAAGTCCGGTTTATGTCTTCGATATTTTGGGGAAATTAGGATGATTTTGGCGCAACATCAAAATCTTAATCCTTGCCATGCGCGGATGCCCGAAAATCATCAGCACACTAAAGTTACATCGACTTCAGCAAACCTTCACAGCCTTCCCAAACATCGCGCCATGTGGCCTCAAAATCACCCGTGTACCAAGGGTCGGCAACATCGCCAGGGCGGTGCGTGTAATCCATCAGAAGGCTGATTTTGTGCTGGCTGTCTTCGCCAAACATGCGTTTCAAGTTGCGGAGGTTGTTGCTGTCCATGGCAACGATTTGGTCGAAATAATCATAATCCTGCCGCGTCATCTGGCGAGCCGTTTTGCCTGCGCAACCTATGCCGTGTTCGGAAAGTATGCGGCGCGCCGGAGGATAAACGGGATTGCCGATTTCCTCGGTCGAAGTGGCGGCCGATGCTATCTCGAACTGCGCTTCACGGCCAGCGTCTTTCACCATTTTCTTCATTACGAATTCCGCCATTGGGCTGCGGCAGATGTTACCGTGACAAACGAAAAGTATCTTGTGCATTTTTATCTGAATATGTGGCAAAAATAAACATTTTTCCTACCTTTGCGGAAAATTCGCCGCTATGGAAATGGAAATATTACAGAATCTTGAATCACCGAAATGGAAAAAGATACTTATAATTGAAATCATTGTTTTCCTGATTCTCGTTGCGGGGTCAATTCTATTAGAAAAGTACAGCTATGAGATGGATTTTGGACTGCTTTTTGATTTGGTAATCTTTACAATTCTTGAAGTCTCTTCTATTATTTTCAGCAGCAAAACCACAGCGAAATATCTCGCCATTGACGACAACAACTTGATATTCAAACGCATGCTTGGAACTACATTGCTCCCTTTGTCGGAAATTGCCAGCATAGAAAAAGCCAATGACCAACTTTACGGACGCAACAAGGACAAGTTGGCGGATCCCAACGGAGAAGCAAGAAAAATCTATGGTCAGGCGAAAGACGAAAACAAAAGCCGTTTCGACAAAAAACTCGCCTACGCCGGCTGGTGCAAGCGCGGCACGGAACACAAGTATTACTTATTCAGCGCCCAGCGCGACAATCACGCGCTCATCACCACAAAAGACGGAAAACTCTATGTGGTTGATTACGAGAATGCTGAAGCGATAAAACGGAAAGCCAGACTTGATTGATTTTTCAGCAAATTAACCTTTACGTCAAAAATCACCTACCTATGGAAATATTACAGGATTTTGAATCAGTAAAATGGAGAAGGCTGCTTGTTAGATACATTTGCATGCTCGTCATTTGCCTTGCGGCAATAATCTTCGTTATTGTTTACGACAAGGCATCGTTGTGGGGTGGTTCAGCAGCTATGGTTTTGATGATTACTATCCCAATTTCCTTTGTCAGCAGCAGCAAATGTATAGCCAGAAACCTTGCCATTGATGATGACAACCTGTATTTCAATTATATGATTGGATCGATTTTGTTGCCTTTGTCCGAAATTGCAAGCATTGAAAAAGCCGATGACCAGCTTTATGGCCGTGGCATTGGCAAACTGATGAACTCTGGCACAAATGCTGAACGAGTTTACGGCCTGAATGATAAGAAAAACGAAAGGAAAAAACTTTCCAACCGGCAAATGACTTACGCCGGCTGGTGCAAGCGTGGCACGGAACACGTATACTATTTATTCAGCGCACAACGCGACAATCACGCACTCATCACCACAAAAAGCGGTAAGCTCTATGTGGTTGATTATGAAAATGCAGAAGCGATAAAACAAAAAGCAGGACTAAATTGATTTTTGGAAAATTGCCTGAGACAAATTGACAAGCAACATTTTGTTTTGGATGTCTTTTGTTATTCCTCC
>JAZQPN010000140.1:0-4425 GCA_045628585.1 Bacteroidales bacterium
AATGATAATATGGATAAGATACAGGACATAATGGCGCGGTGGAATGCGCTGCAGCCTCTGTCGGATAGGGAGAGGGAATTGTTGAGCCGCCGCTTTACCATTGACTTCAACTACAACAGCAATCATATTGAGGGCAACACGCTCACCTACGGACAGACGGAGATTCTGCTGCTGTTCGGGAAGGTCGTCGGCGAGGCTGAGGTGAAGGATGTGCAGGAAATGACTGCAAGCAACGTGGGACTGAAGATGATGACCGAAGAAGCCGGGGTGAAGGACACCTCTCTCACCCAGAACTTTATCCGTACGCTTCACAAGGTGCTGCTGCGGGAGGATTATACCGTGTACCGCAGTTTGCCGGATGGTCAGACAACGGGTTGCGTCATTCATGCAGGCCAGTACAAGACCCGTCCCAACAGCGTCATCACCCGCTATGGCGACCGTTTCGAGTATGCCTCGCCCGAGGAAACGCCTGCTCTGATGTCCGACCTCGTGAACTGGTACAACGATGCTGAGAAGTCAGGTCGCTTCACGCCTGTGGAACTTGCCGCCATCTTCCATTACCGCTACATACGCATACATCCCTTCGAGGATGGCAACGGACGCATCGCGCGCCTGATGGCCAATTACATCCTGTCGCGCCACGGATATCCTATGGTGGTTGTCCGCAGCCGCAAGAAGAATGAGTATCTTGAAGCTCTCCACCGCACTGACCTTACCGTGGGTGCGGCCCCTTCGCTCGGGGCTCACGCCTCCAAGAGGGAGATACAGCAGTTCCTGACCTGGTTCAAGAATATGTTTGTGGAAGAGGTGACATATAACATCCGTTTCCTTACCGAACGGGGTGACAACGTATGGTGGTTTGACGGAGAGCGGGTGAAGTTCCGCAGTGATTCCACAAGCAGGATTCTCAACCTCATTTATGAGACTCCGGACATTACGACCCAACGCCTTTCTAATGAGGTGGGTATCAATGTGGCTGCTGTCAACAAGCACTTGAAACAACTGACCGACAAGGGCTACATCCAGCGTGTCGCGAAAGACGGCACCTGGCGCCTTGTCATCACCCCCTCGCTGTGACACCGACGGGGCCCTTAAACGGGGACCCGTCATGCCTGCCGTCATCCTCACGGAAGTGGGGACAGGCATCCCCTGAACGAAACGACAAACCCTCCGCAAGAGGGCATTCCTATTCGCTAAATTAGCATTATTCGCGGTCGAAAAAAACAATCGTGGTTTCGGGGCAAGCGAAAGCCGCCCCAGGGAATGAGCGGTAGCGAAGTTCCATAAAACAAAGTTTTGGAAAAGAGTTTTGAATGTTTTGTGAGAATCGTTTCACAAAACCTTCAAAACTTTTTTGTTGTTGTTGAGCCTCACCGTCGGCATGGCCCCTGAGCCTGTCGAAGGGCATGCCGACTGGTAGCGCAGCCGCAGCCGCTGCTGCTTCCCTTCTTTCCGTGGCTTCGCCACTCGATGGCAAGACTTTTCAGCGTCAGGGTGCCCCTTAACCGGGGACCCGTCATGCCGGCGAAGGCCAGAATCCCCTGCGCATAGGGAGACACAAGGCGTCGGCTTCCCATGGGAGTGTCCCAATGGGCGTAGGGGATTCCGCAACAAGTGCGGAATGACGCTTCGCTCTGGGAGTGTCGGCATTCGGCTCAGTTGTTTAACGGTCTTATCGGGGCAAACGAAGTATGTCACAGGAAATGAGCGGTTGCGCATTTCCAACCAAGCGGACGGTTGTCCGCGGAAATAGGATGAAGGAAGAAAAAAGTTTTGCAGGTTTTGTGAGAAAAAAGTGTGTCACAAAACCTTCAAAACCTTTTTTTTAGGTTATTGAAAACTCACCGTCAGCAGGGGCCCTGAGCAAAGTCGAAGGGCATGCCGACTGGTAGCGCAGCCGCAACTGCTGCTGCTTTTCATCCTTTCCGTGGCTTGCGCCACTCGATGGCAAGAAACCATCCCGACGTGGAACAGCGCATTCTTTGAATTAAAAATATACAAAATATCGCATTTTATTATTGTATTTAGCTTAAAATAACGCGTTCTATTGTATTTCTTGTTATATTTGCAGCATGAAAAAGGGAACAGTGAAACACTATGACAAGCGAACTCTGGAATTTATCCTTGCCGAACAGCAGGAGGAGTTGGAACTGAAAGGAAGTGAGAACTTCTGCCAAAGGAAGGAGAGTGCGCTTGTGGACTTGCATAGCAGTCAGGCTCAGGTAGTAATAGGCGTCAGACGAAGCGGAAAATCGACTTTGTGTTATCAGGCTCTTCGTGAGTCCGGCTTGAATTTCGCTTATGCCGATTTTGATGATGAACGCCTTGTCGGTCTTCACTCGGATCAATTGAACGATGTGCTGGAGGTGCTGTACAAGATATATGGAGATTTCGATTATCTGCTGCTGGATGAAGTCCAAAATGTAGATGGCTGGCATTTGTTCGTCAACAGGATGCTTCGCAGAAAGATGCATGTTGTCATTACTGGTTCAAATGCGAAACTGCTGAGCAGTGAGCTTGCGACCTTTTTGTCCGGAAGGAATAAGGAAATCCCGTTGTATCCTCTTTCATTCAGCGAATTCTGTATGATGAAGAATATTGACAAGGAGAAGAAGACGACGAAGGCAGAAGCATTCAGAAGACAGGCTTTTGACGAGTATCTCAAACAGGGAGGGTTCCCCGAGCTGTTCTCCCTGGAGGATAAGTCTTCGTATGTGAGGGATCTTGTTGAAAACATACTCAAACGTGACATAGAACAGCGTTATAAGTTGAGCTATAAAATGGAATTCGAACAGTTGGCCCATCATCTGCTGAACGTCTCTCCAACAGCGGTCGTTGCGACTGACCTTGCGGATATGTTTCATTTTAAGTCTGAACATACGGCAACAAAATATGTCGGATATCTGAAGGATTCTTATATGCTGGTTGGCGTTAAGAAATACTCCAGAAAGAGTCGGGTCAGGACCGTTCAAGAAAAGGTGTATGCTGTGGATGTTGCAATGATGAACCAGCGAAGCAATGCTTTCTCTGGTGATAATCTTGGTTGGAGACTCGAGACGATAGTGTTGCTTCATCTGGTAAGAAAATGCAGATTGGAAGGATTGGATATCTATTATCTGAACGAAGGTTCCGGTGAATGTGATTTTGTCCTATGTAAAGGCGACGAAACGGTACAGGCTATACAGGTGTCATACAATATCTCAAATCCGAAAACACGCAAACGTGAGATTAACGGTTTGATGCTGGCGTCAAGACTGACCAATTGTAAGGACCTTCTCTTGCTTACTGACCATGAGAATGAGGATGTGTCAGAAAGCGGGACTGAAATTAAGGTAAGGCCAGTGTATGAATGGAGTTTGGGAATTGGGATATGATTCTTAGAATGTTTTGCGAGTGTTGTTTCACAAAACCTTCAAAACCTTTTTGTTTGGTTATTGAAAACTCACCGTCGGCAGGGTCCCTGAGCAAAGTCGAAGGGCATGCCGACTGGTAGCGCAGCCGCAACCGCTGCTGCTTCCCTTCTATCCGTGGCTGGCGCCACTCGATGGCAAGACTTTTCAGCGTCAGGGTGCCCCTTAACCGGGGACCTGTCATGCCTGCCGTCATCCTCACGGAAGTGGGGACAGGCATCCCCTGAACGGAACGACAGACCTTCCGCTGGAGGACATCACTATTCGTGAAAATTCGTGCGATTCGTGGTTAAAAAAAGAAACCCATATTCCACTCATCAACCTTTTAGTTAAGATTTTCAGGGAGATTTTTAGTTGGGATTTTGAGGGCTTTGCCCGACCCAAAAAGAAAGAATCGTAGAAACATTTTCAGGAAGATTTTCAGTAAGGATTTTGATGGAGATGTTTTCAAAATCCTTCTGAAAATCCACACTAAAAATCCTGCTAAAAATAAGCGAAGGCCTTCGCCATTTAGGGTCGCTTCTATATAACAAAATGCAAAATGTTGTATATCAATAAAGATTCCCTTTCGCAAGCTCAAGGGAATGGAACGCTGGGATTAATTAAAAATGCGGCGGCGGCCTGTCATTACGCTTAGTGTGAACCTCACCTGCCGCCGCTTGTCCTATTAATCCATGGCCTCCGTTCCCGACGCTTGCGGCGGGAATCTTGTATTATCATTGGCCATAGCACCTTGCCTGTTATTTCAGCCATCCGTTTGTTGCCCGACAATGATAACTTCGCTCAAAATCCTTACCTAAAATCCTTCAAAAAATCCATACTGATATTCAAGGAGAAAGTAAGAAAACCCTCGACGAAGTCAAGGAATACGCGAAGCGGATTCCCATTCGCCAAATTCGCATTATTCGCGGTCGAAAAAAAGAAAGCCATAGTTTAACGGTCTTATCGGGGCAAACGAAGTTTGTCACAGGAGATGTGCGGTTGCGCATTTCCAACCAAGCGGACGGTTGTCCGC
>JAZQPN010000141.1:0-2378 GCA_045628585.1 Bacteroidales bacterium
TCTTCAACGAATTCGAACTCCGTGGAAATCACATCAATGGCGAACTCACCCTTGGCGAAAACATCGCTGACCTCGGCGGGCTGAACATCGCTTGGGACGCTGATCAGATGACCGAAGAAGCCCAGCGCAACGAAAGCATCGACAATTTCACACCTGCTCAGCGTTTCTTCATCAGCTACGGCACTATCTGGCGTAACAACATCCGCGACAAGGCCCTCGAAAGAAGAATCAAGGAAGACGTACACCCACCAGCGGGAGCCCGCGTCAACCGCGCACTCGGCAGTATGCCTCACTTCTACGAAGCATTCGAATGCACCGAAGACGACAAGATGTATATTGCACCTGAAAACCGCGCTAAGATTTGGTGATGAGGTTAAGAAAAACAATAGGAAAATTTGGACTATGGGTTGGCGGCTGGAAAGCCGTCAACTCCATACCCAATGACATCAGGAAATGCGTCTGCATTGTGGCACCACACACTTCCATTGAAGACTTTTTCGTCGGGTGGGCGTTCTTCTGGTCGCAAGGCCTGCATTTCAAGATGATGATGAAAGCCGAATTCTTTAAATACCCGATTCTCAGAGGCTTGCTTCTGAAACTCGGAGCCGTTCCCGTCAATCGTGGCCACCGCAACAACCTCGTCGATCAAATGATTGACATGTTCAGCAAGAATGAAGAAGTGTTTTTGGTCATCTGCCCCGAAGCCACACGAAAGAAAGTCAACCAGTGGAAACGCGGATTTTATTACATTGCCGAAGGCGCAAATCAGCCCATTGTCCTGGGATTCGAAGACTTTCAAAAGAAAAGATGCGGTTTCGACAAAGTGATGATTCCGTCAGGTGATTACGAAAAGGACTTGGCCGAAATCTGGGATTATTACAAAGACATCAAGGCAAAGTTTCCTGAGAAATTCAATCTTGACGAACAATATCGGTGAGAAAACGTTAAATGTGGAAAGTATTTAAGTGGAAAGGTGAAAAATAGCTCCCTGAGTTTGTCGAAGGGGCGTTTCAGAGTTCCAAAGTTTCAATAGATAACCGAAGACCAATAACAAACCCACACATGATTGATTTACAGACTAAAATACACGACAAATTCACCTTGGAGTTTAAGGTCGGTTTCATTGCGAAGAAGAATCAGAACATTTTGAATGTCAACGATTTCGTGATGAACACCTGGATTTTCGTGCCCAACAGTCTCGACATCAACAAAAGCAAATACTCGAAAGACGACTTCTACCGCGACATCAAGTCGGGCGCGAGGCTTATCACACCGAGCTACCTGCTGCACGATTTGGCCAACGACGACACGCTACTGCCCTACCAGTTGCTTGAGACAAACGTCAAGGCAATTCAAGCCGATGCCGTAAACCATGACGCTTTGCTCCATGCCGTCAAAATGTATTGCGCCATTGCAAAGAGTTCAACCCGCGAAGCCTACAATGACATTACGAAAAGCAATGGTTCAAATACACACTCACAAACCATTGATTTTCTGAACGATGCACCTAAAGTACTTTCAAAATTCCGCATTATCAAAAATCAGCTTGATGAAAAAACAGACCAACAGATTCTGCAAGCCTTCCGCTACGGCGATGAGTTTTTGAGCAACATCATGGAGCAATACGGCTACAGGTTGCGCGAGTTCACCCGTCTTAAATATCAGGTTGAATACCAACAACTTGAACCGATTTTCAAAAAAGTACTTATCGCTGAAAAAGAATACAAAAGCGCACAAAACTACCTTCGCATACATCGCGAAAGCGAAGACGGCAACGGACGTTTCGTCTACCATGCCAGCCTGCTGAAAAAATTCGCCGAAAGCGACCTTTTCCTTCAGGCCAACAAAAGCCACAACACTTTCCTGATTGAGCAGATTTTTTATAGCGCCACGGCGGGCATTGCCATGCTTTTCGCCACGGTCACCTCGTTTTTTTTCCAGCAAAAATACGGCAATTTCACTTTCCCGTTCTTAGTCGCCTTGGTCATCAGCTACATGTTCAAGGACAGGATAAAAGACTGGTTGCGAATGATTTTCGCCAAGCGTCTCAGTTCTAAGATTTACGACACAAAAACCGTTTTCCGCATCAACGGTCAGAAAATCGGCTGGAGCAAGGACAGTTTCGATTTCGTCGAGAATTACAAAGTGCCCGAAGAAGTGCTCAACACACGGCAACGCACCCAGCTTTTCAACATGGTGAGCGGCAACGACGAAAAAATCATCCTTTACCGAAAGAAAGTGCAGTTGCACCGCGACCAGCTCGCCAAGGCAAGCCCTTACCCACTCAACGGCATCAACGACCACATCCGCTTCAACATCACGGAATTCCTGCGCAAGATGGACAACCCCGACATTCCGCTGCAAGCCTCGTGGGAAGA
>JAZQPN010000142.1:0-3176 GCA_045628585.1 Bacteroidales bacterium
ACTTTCGCTCTCTTGACAACACAAATCCCAATATCCAACATCGTGCCAAACAACACAGAAAATTGAATATCAATAATTTACAAAATAACCAAAATATAAAAACGTAAAGTTTCTTTACAGTGGGTGTAAAGAAACTTTACAAACGATAAAGTCGTTATGCTTTTTCAAACAAATCTTCCATCACGACTTCGTGCTGCACGATGCCGCTGTATTCGTTCTGCTTTAAGCCAAAAGTGGTAATCATAATCAGGTGAATGGCCCGTTTGCCCGTTTCGTCCATAAACGAAAACACCTTGTTATCAAGGTTTTGCCGATAAGCCTTTGTGATGGTAAACGGCGACGACCAATATTTCACTTCGCACAGATTGATGATATGGTCGGCACGGCTGATGACCAAATCAATTTGTGCGCCATTGTCGGCCTGCCTTGAACGCCACGCTGATTTTTGAGTGTAAATTCCTGATATTCCGAGTTTTTTCTCAATTTGCGGATAATGGTAAAGGCATAGCTGTTCAAAGGCATAACCTGCCCAGGCGTTGTGAATCGGCGTGTTGATGTTGGTTCCCCAAAAACCTTTGTCGGAATTTCCGTGTTTCTTGATGAATTTGAAATAGAAAAACGTGTAAAAATCAGTCAGTTGATACAACGCGCCACGTTCCTTGTTTCCAAAACTATCGTATTTCCTGATGATGTCGCAATTGTCCAAATCATCCAGAATCTGCGTCAAGGTGCCGCCATCGGGAAGTTGCGTGCAACTGATGATTTCCTTTCGCGTAAGTCCCATGTTTTTAGTGCTTAACGCTTCAACGACACGGATGTAATCCTCGCTTTTCTCAAACAGCGAAGCATAAAGGTTTTCAAATTCGCCATCCAGTTTTCCTTTCCTGATGAAGCAAAGTTCGTCGATGTTTTGTGCCAGACTTTTGCCTTTTTCCAACAAGCTTAAATAATATGGAATCCCACCCAAAATCATGTAACATTCCAAAATGTCCTTATCCTCAAAATTTATGTTTGCATATTGAAGATACTGCTTGCACTCGTAAAGATTGAACGGATTGAGGTAGATTTTCCGCGTCAGACGGTTGTGAAGTCCACCATGATTTTTTATGATTTTCTTTGTAATCCAGGAAGTTGCAGAGCCGCAAACGATGAGAATCAAATCATCGCGGGTGCAGCCCCAATCGTTCCAGAAATGTTCGAGTGCCGTAACCAGACCGCTTCTTGGCGTATCCATGAAAGGCAGTTCATCGATGAACACGATTTTTTTGGCGTTGCCGCGTTTTTTTTCAAGGAACATCCGCAAAGTGCCGAAAGCCTCCCTCCAGTTTTTGGGGTCGCCGTAGCTCGGCGCACCGAAAAGCCGCAAGGCAGCACCGAAATTGGCTAACTGTTCGTCCTTGTCCTTGTTGGCCAAACCTGTCAGCTTGAAAGTAAACCTATCCTTAAAATACTGGTTGATGAGAAAGGTTTTTCCCACCCTTCTACGTCCGTAAATGACGATAAATTCGGCAGACTTCGATGCTTCGATTGCCTTCAACTGACGGATTTCATTGTCCCTACCAATAATTGTGTCCATTTCACATATTTTTTACGCTGCAAAAATACGTATTTTTTTCAAAATCAATACATTTTTAAAAATAAATGCAGCTGTAACTCGGTTTTTTAACCCACTTACAGCTGAATATAAAATTCAAAAGCCAGCTGTAACTCGGTTTTCTAACCCACTTACAGCTGGCAAACAAACAATAAATCTTCTCACTTCGACAAGCTCAGTGAACTATTCTTTCTTTAGCGCCTCCGCCGGATTGACTTTCGCCACCGAGACAATTTGCCACAGCACCGAGCCAATGGCTATCGCAAAGGAAATCAACACGGTAACGATGAATATCCAGGGATGAAGTTCGATTCTATAGTAATATCTTTCCAAAAAGATGTTTGAAATCCAGACTGCAATTGGAATTGCCAAAATATTGGAAATCAAAATCATAATAGAATAATTCCTTAAATTGCGAATGATTTCCTCTTCTATTGTGCTTCCAAAGACTTTGCAAATGGCAATACGGTTTCGGTTTTCAGATGCGAAATGCGTGCTCATGGCCACAAGCCCGAGAATTGAAATGAGAATGGCAACAATGGAAAAAATCTCAATCAGCGTTTTGGTTGTACTTAAACCACCTGTCGAATAACGCTTTATTTCGGAAAGGTAATTCATCGCGTAAGGATATACGAAAGTGCCATGCTTTTCTTTTGAATAGCTTTCATACGCTTTTTGGATTTCCTTTCTTGCATTGCTTTGGTTTCCAATGGTTTCAACAAGCAATCCTCCGTGTAAATTTTCAGGATTCTGAATAATGATAACGCCAGATTCGTTGCCTTTTGCAATTGGGCCGAAAACCACGATGAAATCTTCGACAACGCCAGCCACATTGTTGTATTTTGCCAAAGGCGTTCCTTCCAAGTCAAAATGCTCGGTATCGAGACCTAAAGCCTTGAATGCTGATTCGCTGAGCAAAACGGAGCCAGACTCGATGTCTGAAAAACGATTTATTTCTTTGAATTTCAACATATTGAATATTGTTGTATCGCAATACATAGGGCGCAAGGAATAAGGTTTTTCTTCCTTTTCCTCGATGCTTGAAAACAACATTCCTGGCACATCACTGACGAAGCCAATGCTTTTCACGCATGGCAAAGCCTTTAATTTGTCGGCCAAAGGGAGCATTTCATCATGACTCACACCTAATTCAATATAGAACTTGTTCTCGAAGTCGCAGCCTGTCGGTTTGTTTTCGAAATGCCGCACCTGAAGCTCAAGCACAAGGCTAAACGCAATCAGTATGACGGCAATCATATTTTGCAAAACAATGAAAACTTTCGAAAATAACTGCTTATTTCTCAGCCGAAAAGAGCCTTTTGTAACATCAAGCGGCGAAAAACGCGAGACCATGATGGCCGGAACCAATCCCGAAATTAAAGCCACGGTCAAAATCATGAACGCATAACATACAATGTATTTTGGCGTAAACGGCACTTCTATCATAATGTCGGTACCAATCAAGTCCCATATCGAAGGCATGATGGCTATGGCAATCAGGAGGCCTATCAGAAAACAAATTGTTGTAAAAGCAAGCGATTCAGCAAAATAGCGCAACAAAACATTCCGCTTTTCTGCGCCC